>CAMJQX010000252.1 GCA_946408145.1 uncultured Clostridia bacterium | reverse complement strand
CCGTCGACGCCTTCGACCTGAACCAGAACGTGCAGTTTTCCACCTACGGCGTTCCGATGATCGCCGGGGAGCTGCGGCGCTTTCTGCGCGACCGGAGCGCGGTGCGCGTCTCCCGCTCGATGCGGGACACGGCCTACCGCGTGCTGCAGGCGCGCGAGAAGCTGCAGGCCGAGACCGGGCGCGAGCCGGATATCGAGGCCATCGCCGCCGCGCTGGGCATAGAGCGGCAGGAGGTGGGCTTCGCGCTCGAGGCGATCTGCGACCCGGTCAGCCTATACGACCCGGTCTACAGCGACGCGGGCGAGAGCGCCACGGTCATGGATCAGATCGGCGATCCGCGCTGCACCGACGAGCACTGGCTGGAGCAGATCGCGCTGGAGGAGGCCATGCGCCGCCTGACAGAACGCGAGCGGCGCATCCTGGCGCTGCGCTTTTACGACGGGCGCACCCAGATGGAGGTGGCCAAGGCCGTCGGCGTGTCGCAGGCGCAGGTCTCCCGCCTCGAAAAAAACGCCATCCGCCAGATCAAAAAGAATATCACAGCTTAGCTGGGCACCCGAAAACCGCAGGATTGCAGTCCTGCGGTTTTCCCTGCGTCTGTGCAGGGATCTGCCGGCGCTCCCGACGGATTCTCGGCAAATTCTACAATTTCGGAAGGCGGGCGGGCAAGGTTTTGGTTGATAATGGCGGGGACCTGTGATATTCTGGACGCAGTACAACAGGAGAGGGGAAGGCCAATGCTCAAGATCCCGTACGGAAAGACATGCATCCCGTTTGAAGAGGGCGGCGCCGCGGTCCTGACTTCCCGGATCGGGGAACTGAAGGCCGGGGGCGAGGGCCTTGAAATCGTTCGGGCGGCGATGGAAAAACCCATCGACAGCCCCCGGCTGTCCGAGCTCGCCCGCGGGAAGAAAAGCTGCGTCATCATCATATCCGACCACACGCGCCCGGTCCCGAGCCGGGACATCCTGCCGAACATGTTCGCCGAGCTGCGCGAGGGCAGCCCGGATATCGACATCACCCTGCTCGTCGCCACGGGCTTCCACCGCCCGACCTGCGAGGCGGAGCTGCGCGCCAAGCTCGGCGACGAGATCTATGAGCAGTCGCGCATCGTCGTCCACGACTGCCGGGACGCCGATGCGAACGTGCAGGTCGGCGTGCTGCCCTCCGGCGCGCCCTGCGTGATCGACCGCACCGCCGCAGAGGCGGAGCTGCTGATCGCCGAGGGCTTCATCGAGCCGCACTTCTTCGCGGGCTTCTCCGGCGGGCGCAAGAGCGTGCTGCCCGGCGTCTGCGATCAGGTCACGGTGATGGGCAACCACTGCAGCCGCTTCATCGACAGCGAAAACGCCCGCACCGGCATCCTCGACGGCAACCCCATGCACGAGGACATGCTGGCCGCCGCGGCCTTCGCCAGGCTCGCCTACATCGTCAACGTCGTCATCGACGAGGACAAAAGGACGGTGGCGGCCTTTGCGGGAAACTATGTCACCGCGCACCGGGCGGGCTGCGATTTTCTGCTCAGCTACGCGAAGGTCAGCCCCGCGTACGCCGATATCGTGATCACCTCCAACGGCGGCGCGCCGCTGGACCAGAACCTGTACCAGTGCGTCAAGAGCATGACCGCCGCGGAGGCCAGCTGCAGGCCCGGCGGCGTGATCATCGAGTGCGCCGAGTGCGCCGACGGCCACGGCGGGCAGTCCTTCTACGAGTCCCTGCGCGACTGCGGGAGCGCCGAGGCGCTGTACGCGCAGTTCATGGCGACGCCGCAGGAGGAGACCATCGCCGACCAGTGGGAGAGCCAGATCCTGGCGCGCATTTTGAAAAAGCACACGGTGATCATGGTGACGCGGCCCGAGCTCAGGACCATGGTCGAGGAAATGAAAATGCGCTACGCCCCCTCGGTGGAGGAGGCGCTGACCATGGCGCGGGCCATGGGCAAGGAATCGCTGACCGTGATCCCGAACGGGATCTCTGTCATCGTGAGAGAATAACAAAAAGGAGGGGGATGCCATGCCTGCCTACAACAAGATCACGCCCGAGATCGCCGAGCAGCTGCGCGCGGTCGTCGGAAAGCGCTTTTACGAAAAGGGCGAGGTCGATCCGAATTATTCCCACGACGAAATGCCGATCTACGGCAAGTATATGCCCGAGGCGGCGGTGGACGCGACGACCACGGAAGAGGTCGCCGCGGTGATGAAGATCTGCGCGGAGAACAAGATCCCGGTCACCTGCCGCGGCGCCGGCACGGGCCTCGTCGGCGGCTGCGTGCCGCTGGCGGGCGGTCTGGTGCTCTGCACGCGGCTCATGAACAGGATCCTCGACTACGACATGGACAACCTCGTCGTGCGGCTGCAGCCCGGCGTGCTGCTCAAGGATCTCGCGGCCGACGCGATCGCGCACGGGCTGATGTACCCGCCCGACCCCGGCGAGAAGACCGCCACGGTCGGCGGCAACATCTCCACCAACGCCGGCGGCATGCGCGCGGTCAAATACGGCG
>CAMJQX010000251.1 GCA_946408145.1 uncultured Clostridia bacterium | reverse complement strand
CGGCGCACAGCGCAGCAGGGAGGAGAGAAAGCGCTCGTCGCTGCCGGCGCGGGGCGGGTCGAGAAAGACCAGATCGGGCCGCATCCCGTCGCGCGCCATCTGCTCCATGTATTCGCCGGCGTCCGCGGCGGTGAACCAGCAGTTTTTGATCCCGTTGAGGCGGGCGTTCGCGATCGCGTCGCCCACCGCGTCGCGGTTGAGCTCCACGCCGATGACCTGCTTGGCCCGATCGCTCGCCGTGATGCCGATGGTGCCGATGCCGCAGTAGGCGTCGAGCACGGTCTCCCCGCCCGTCAGCTCCGCGAAGTCCACCGCCGTGCGGTAGAGCTTTTCGGTCTGGACCGGATTGATCTGGTAGAAAGAACGGGGCGAGATGCGGAAGCGATGGCCGCAGAGCAGGTCCTCGATCGCGCCCGGGCCGAACAGCAGCTTCTCACGCGTGCCGAGCACCACGGGGCCGAAGCGGTCGTTGATGTTGAGCACGACGGAAGCGATCTCCGGGTGCAGCTCCCGCAGCTTCCGCACGAAGGGCTTGTACAGCGGGAAAACGGGGCTCACCGCGACGAGCACCACCAGCACCTGCCCGGTGGCAAAGCCGCGCCGCACGAGCACATGCCGCAGCCAGCCGGTGCCGCTGCGCTCGTCGAAGACCTTGATCTTGAAATCCGGCAGCATGCGGCGGATATCCACGATGATCGCGTCCGCCGTCTCATCCTCGATGAGGCAGCTGTCCACCGGGACCACAGCGTGGCTGCCCGGCTGATAAATGCCGGAGACGATCTTGCGCTTCGCGTCCAGCGCGAAGGCGGCCGTGACCTTGTTGCGGTAATGGGTCGGATCCTCCATGCCGAGGATCGGCAGCACCGGGCCGAAGCCGCCCAGCAGCGCCTCCGCGCGCCGCTGTTTCCAGGTCAGCTGCTCCGCATAGGGCAGATGCTGGAGCTGGCATCCGCCGCATTGCTTCGCGTGGGGACAGGGAGTTCTGCGCGCCTCTTCCATAACGGCCTCCGAACGGACAATATTCCAATTTAATATTTTAGCACAGCTTTCGTTGTTTGCAAAGCCCGCAGACTGTGATAAAATGATTTCGAGGTGAGAAGAATGGAGATCCTTTATCGCGACGCAGATATTCTGGTCTGCCTCAAGCCGCCGCGGGTACTCTCCACGGACGAGCCGGGCGGTCTGCCGGAGCTGCTGCGCGCCGAGCTGGGCGACGAGAAGGCGGAGCTTCGCACCGTGCACCGGCTGGACCGGGTCGTGGGCGGCGTGATGGTGCTCGCGCGCAGCGCCGAAAGCGCGTCGGCGCTCTCCCGCCAGATCCGGGAGGGGACATTTCGCAAGGACTATCTGGCCGTTGTCGACGGCGAGACGGGGCCGCAGGGCGAGCTGCGGGATCTCTTGTGGCGCGACACGGCGCGGAAGATGACCTTCGTCGCCGCAGAGCCGGGCAAGGGCGTACAGGAGGCGGTGCTGCGCTATGTGACGCTGGACAGGAACGGTCATCGCAGCCTCGTGCGCATCGAACTGGAGACCGGGCGGACCCACCAGATCCGCGTACAGTTTGCCTCCCGCGGCCTGCCGCTGATGGGAGAGCGCAAGTACGCCGTGCGGGAAGACGGCTGCGAGCTCGCGCTCTGGTCCCACAGGCTCCGCTTCACGCACCCGGCGAGCGGCGAGGCCATGGATTTCTGCGCGCTGCCGCCCGCGCTTTTCCCCTGGACGCTGTTCCGGAATCCGGACGCCTTTTGAACAATCTGAAAACTGTCCGGCGATCTGCTTGCAAAGCGGGGAAGACAGGGATTATAATAATCAAAAACCCATCTTGTCTGAATTATCATTGAGGAGACGCTATGGAGATCGGAAAACTCCTTCTGATCGTCGTGCTCGGCTATCTGCTCGGCTCCCTGTCCTCTTCGATCCTGCTGTCCCGCACGGCCTGGGGCGGGGATGTGCGCGGCAAGGGCAGCGGGAACGCCGGCGCGACCAATATGGCCCGGGTCTACGGCTGGGCGGCAGGCATCCTGACGCTGCTGTGCGACATGCTCAAGGGGGCCGCCGCCGTCTGGATCGGCTGGAAGCTGTTGGGGGACTGGGGCCTCGCCGCGGCCGGCATCGCCTGCATGCTGGGGCACTGCTTCCCGGTGTTCCACCACTTCAAGGGCGGCAAGGGCATCTCCGTCGGCGCGGTGCTGGCCCTGGCGATCGACTGGCGCGTGTTTCTGAGCGTGCTGGCCGTGTTCCTGATCGTGGCGCTGCTGACCAAAAAGGTCTCGGCCGGCTCAATCGCCGCCTCCGTGGCCATCACGGTCGCGTCCGTCGTTTTCGCCGTCGGCACGCCGAAGCTCGTGCTGGCCGTCGTGGGCATGTGCATCGCGATCTTCCAGCACCGCACGAACATCGACAGGCTCAGCCGCGGCGTCGAGCCGGATTTCAAGGCGGCGGACGACAAGAAAAAAGAATGATTTTTGGATATGCAGAGAGACGGAGGGCGTTTGCCCTCCGTCTCTTTGTGT
>CAMJQX010000250.1 GCA_946408145.1 uncultured Clostridia bacterium | reverse complement strand
CGGCCTACAAGGGAACCTCGCAGGAGGACGTGGGCTACGGCGTTTATGATATGTATGATCTCGGAGAGTTCGACCAGAAGGGGACGATCCGAACGAAATACGGGACGAAGGAGGAATACCTGGCGGCGATCCGCGCTTTCCACGCGCAGGGGATCCGCGTATACGCGGACATCGTGCTCAACCACCGCATGGGCGGTGACGAGCTGGAGGAGATCACCGCCGTCACCGACGACCCCGACAACCGCTGTGAACAGATCGGCGGCGAGCAGCGCATCCGCGCCTGGTCGAAATTCACCTTTCCCGGCAGAAACGGCATGTACAGCCGCTTCACCTGGGACCACCGGCACTTCACCGGCACCGACTGGGACGAGGAGCGCCGGGAGGCGGGCAACATCTACCGTTTTACCGGCAAGCACTGGGCTCCCGAGACCGACCCGGAGAACGGCAACTTTGACTATCTGATGGGGATGAACGTGGACATGTCCAATCCCCGGGTCGTGCGCGAGACCAAGAAATGGCTCGACTGGTATCTGCGGGAAACCGGGGTCGACGGTCTGCGCCTGGACGCCGTCAAGCACATCAGCTTCCCCTTTTACCGGGAGCTCCTGCGCGACATGCGGCAGGACAAGCACCGCGAGCTGCCCGCCGTCGGTGAATACTGGAGCGGCGACGTCGGACGGCTGCTGCACTATCTCGACGCGGTGGACCATCAGATGTCCCTGTTCGACGCGGCGCTGCACTATAACTTTTTCCACGCCTCCCAGGCGGGGGAGAACTATGATCTGCGCCGCATCCTGGACAACACTTTGGTCCGGGAGCGGCCGGAGAACGCCGTCACCTTCGTCGACAACCACGACACCCAGTACGGCCAGAGCCTGCAGTCCTTTGTGGAGGACTGGTTCAAGCCGCTCGCCTACGCGCTGATCCTGCTGCGGCAGGAGGGCATGCCCTGCGTTTTCTATTCCGATTACTACGGCAACCCTGTCAGGAACCGTCCGCTGGTGCCGAACCTCGGCAAGCTCATCAAGCTGCGCCGCGCCTATGCCTACGGCGAGCAGGAGGACTGCTTTGCCGACGAGCATCTGATCGGCTGGGTCCGCCGCGGCGACGAGGAGCATGAAAACGCCGGCCTCGCCGTGGTCATGTCCAACGCCGGGGGCGGCAGCCTCCGCATGAAGATGGGGACCCGTTTTGCCGGGGAGCGCTTCTGCGACGTGCTCGGCAACTGCACGGAGCCCGTCGTCATCGGCGAGGACGGCTTCGGCGAATTCTCCGCTGCGGGGCGCAGCGTCGCCGTATGGGTGCGCGAGGGCGCCTTTGAGGATCTGGTCGTCAACGAATGAGCACGGGGAAAGCGCCCGCGCAGATTCTTAGTTTTGAGAGGGACACAATGAACGCTGCCAAGCAATATAAATACGAGACACACTGCCACACGGCCCCGGTCAGCGCCTGCGCGAAGGCCTCCGCCGAGGAGACCGTCCGCTTCTACAAGGCCCTCGGCTACGACGGGATCTTCGTCAGCAACCATTTCCTCGACGGGAACATCAGCCGCGAGGCCAGAAAGCTGCCCTACGCCGAGCAGCTCGCGTACTACTTCCGCGACTGCGAGGCCGCTCTCGCCGAGGGGAAGCGCATCGGCCTGAAGGTCTTTCAGGCGGTCGAGCTGAGCTTTCTCGGCACGGATTTCCTGATCTACGGGCTGGACCCGGCCTGGTATGCGGCGCACCCGGAGATCATGCGGATGGAAAAGACACAGGAGCTCGCGATGATGATGGACGCCGGGGCGCTGATCGTGCAGGCCCACCCCTACCGCGAGGACTTCTACATCGACCACATCCGCCTTTTCCCGAGAAGCGTCCACGCCGTCGAGACCCTGAACTCCTGCCAGCCGGCGGCGGTGAACGAGATGGCGGCGCTCTACGCGGCGCACTACGGCCTGCTCGAGACCTGGGGCTCGGACAACCACTGGGCGGGCGAGGTCTTCGACGTGCTGCGGAGGAAGGGACTGGAGCCGGCGATCGCGGGCATGAGCGCGGACGAGCCGATCAATAGCGTCGGGGATTACATCCGCCTCGTGAAGGCGGGCCGGATGACGCCCTTCCTGCAGCCCGATCCGAAAAGCTGAAGCAAATCTGCCAAGTTCCTCTTGATTTTTCCGCGCTTTCCTGTAAAATAATAAAGTCAAATCATTCTGTTTTTTCGGAGGATACAACCATGACATACGAAATGGACATTGCCGGCCTCAAGCGCGATCTGCCCCTGTGCAAGGTCTCCGACGATCTGTACATCGGCGCCTTCGTCATGTTCGGCGATGTGGAGCTTACCGTGCACTGCGCGGCGGAGCTGCTCAAGCGCGCTCCCGAGTACGATTACCTGCTGGCCCCCGAGGCGAAGTCCATCCCCCTGCTGTACGAGATGGCCCGCCAGAGCGGCGCGGACGAGTACTTCCTGGCCCGCAAGGGCCCGAAGGCCTACATGTCCGGCGTGTTCGAGGTCAACGTGAAGTCCATCACCACCATGG
>CAMJQX010000249.1 GCA_946408145.1 uncultured Clostridia bacterium | reverse complement strand
CCATGGCCTGCATCACGGCCTCGCTCACAAAGTTTTCCGAGGCGATCAGCTCCAGATGATCCCGCTGCCGCTGCAGCTCGCGCATCATGGATTCGTATACTTCCGGGTCCTGCCGTCTGACGAGTTCGTAGCTCATGAAAAAGCCCTCCGTAACAAGATGTTGTGTTCTCTGCGCGTTTCCCAAAAACCGACAACATTATAACCGCTTTTCCTCCATCTTACAATCCGGCAAGTTTGACGAATATTCCTTGATGGATTTATGGAAACATGGTACAATCATCGTAATCAACAGACACAGGAGGCGTCCCATGAAACAGTTTCTCAAGATCCTGCTGATCCTTCTGCTGGTGATCGTCCTTGCGGCAGGCGGCCTGCTCGGTTTTCTGAGCATAACGGAATACAGGCCCGGGCCTGTCGAGCAGCTCTCCTTCCTCGGCGCCGCCGAACAGCCGCTGCCCTCCGCGCTCAAGGAGGGCCAGCCTTTGAGCATCCTGAGCTGGAACATCGGCTATGCCGCGCTCGGCGCGGAGTGCGATTTCTTCATGGACGGCGGCAGCTCCGATCCCGCCGACAAGGCCGCTGTCGAGCGCTATCTGGGCGAGATCCGGGCGCAGCTCGCCCTCGGCGATTACGACATGGTGATACTGCAGGAGGTGGACAGCGATTCCAGCCGCAGCTACGGCATCGACGAGAGCGCGCCGCTCTCGATCGGGCAGTCCGTGTACGCGCTCAACTACTCTTGCCCCTTCGTACCCGTCCCCTGGCCGCCCTTGGGCAAGGTGAACAGCGGATTGCTGACGAGCTCCGAATACCGGATCGGCTCGGCGGAGCGCGTCTCTCTCCCCTGCCCCTTCTCCTGGCCGCTGCGCACGGCCAATCTCAAGCGCTGTCTGCTGGTCAGCCGGCTCCCCGTCGAGGGCAGCGACAAGCAGCTGGTGCTGGTCAACCTGCATCTCGAGGCCTATGACGACGGCGAGGGCAAGATCGCCCAGACCCGGCAGCTCATGGAGCTTCTGGAGCAGGAGTATGCGGCGGGCAATTACGTCATCGCCGGAGGCGACTTCAACCAGACCTTCCCCGGGGCGCTGGACGCTTACCCGATGCTCTCCTCTGAGCTCTGGACGCCCGGCGTGCTGGAAAACGACGATCTGCCCGAGGGCTTCTCCTTCGTCTGCGATCTGGATACGCCGAGCTGCCGCCTGCTCAACCAGCCCTATGACCCCTCGGACACAGAGCACACCCAGTACTATGTGATCGACGGCTTCATCGTCTCCCCGAACGTGACGGTGGAAGCCGCGGAGACCCTGGATCTCGGCTTTGCCGACTCCGACCACAACCCCGTGCATCTGCGCGTCACGCTCGGATAAGCGGGACACAGCATGCCACGCAGGAGCGGTGCGGACATTCCGTTTGGGATTGTCTAAACACCGCTCCTGTCGCTTTGCATAAAGAAAAGACGCTTTTTTTGACGAAATGGATAAATTTATGTCCGCTCAGCCCCCCGAACTTGATTTTGCCCCGGGGTATTGATAAACTGTTCGCAGGCACTTTATATTTGGAAAGAGGGATCAAATGAGAGATCTGAAGCATCTGATTTACTTCGAAAACCTCCTGCAGGAGGCCAACAACGCGCTCATCGCCCAGGCCAAGAGCGATGGCAAGATCTGTGTCGCCTACACCTGCGAAAACGTCCCCGAACCCCTGCTCAACCTCGGCGACTGCTGCTCGATCCGTCTCTTCGCGCCGCACACCGGCTCCATGGACATCGCCACCTATTACATGACCAACCTGCTGTGCGAGCCGAGCCGCGCCCTGCTGGAGCGCGCGATCGAGGGCGGCTTTAATTTCGCCGACTGTGTCATCACGCCCGACGGCTGCACGATGATGAACCGCTGCGTCGAGAACATGGAGCTGCTGCACACCATGGGCGAGGGCAACCCCAACTTCTTCCATGAATACATGGAGATCGCCTTCAAAAACACCGACAGCGACGTGGATCTCGCCGTCCTGCAGTGCACCAACCACGTGCTCAAGCCCCTGCACGAGAAATACGGCGTGGACATCTCCGACGCCGCCATCCGCGAATCCGTGGAGCGGCACAACAAGATCTGCCGTCTGATCCGCGCGATCGGCGAATTCCGCAAGGGCGACAAGCCCCGCATCACCGGCTATGAGTTCCACGTGCTGTGCCTGGCCACCTACGTGTGCCCCAAGTATCTCGTCATCGACAAGCTGGAGGAGACGCTCGAGGAGCTCAAGACCCGCGAGCCGGACGACAAGCCCTGGCGCGCGAGGCTGCTGGTAGTCGGCTCCGAGATGGACGACTCCGGCATGATCAAGCTCATCGAGGAGCAGGGCGCGCTGGTCTGCTGCGACCGCTTCTGCTTCGGCTCCTTCCCCGGCCGCAGCGAGATCGTCCTCAACGACCAGGAGGACGCGCTGACCCAGGTCTGCCGCCACTACATCCGCAATTGCCAGTGCCCGCGCATGATGAGCATGGACAAGGTCTACGGCCGCAAGCAGTACG
>CAMJQX010000248.1 GCA_946408145.1 uncultured Clostridia bacterium | reverse complement strand
AGCTGCCCCGCCTCCATGCGGTAAAAGCCCGCCCAGTTGATATCGTCCAGGCTCTCCCACAAGAGCGCCGAGGCGTTGGCGAGGTTCGCGATCTCGTGCGGCACGCCCTCGGTCAGCGCCTGCAGGCGCGCGTTCAGTTCCTTGTAATCGGTCATATCTTCCCTCTCTTTGATCCTGCAGCGATCCCCCGGATCCGGTTTCGGACCCGGGGGATCGGCTCTCAATGGAAAAACAACAGATAGCTGATGCCGGCAACGGCGGCCAGGACCGCCGCAGCGGGCAGGAAAACCGAAATGAACCCGGCAAGGATCATGGCGAAGAGGTCACCCTTCCCCATCTCCTCACTGAGCGAGGGCTTTTCGATCGGCATTTCCTCGGTAAGGCCCTCCTCGTTTTCGGCTTCTTTCCCCTCCTCCGGCAGGCCGCGCTGGCGGCGCTGCAGGTTTCGGGCGCGGTTGAAGCGGTTTTGAAACAGCATGGCCTTGCTCAGCTCATTCCGCCGTCTTCACCGCCGCCTCGCCGTCCATGAGCGGGTGGTGGCAGGCGACGAAGTGGTCCGGCCGCAGCTCGCGCCATTCGGGCACGACCTGCTTGCAGATCTCCGTGCAGTAGCGGCAGCGGGTGTGGAACTTGCAGCCGGCGGGCGGATTCACCGGGCTGGGGATATCGCCCTCCAGGATCTGCAGCTCCTTGCTGGCGTCAGGGTCGGTGGTGGGGATGGCGGCGATCAGCGCCTGGGTGTAGGGGTGGATGGGATGCGCGAAGATGTCCTCGGAAGCGGCGAGCTCCACCATGTTGCCCAGGTACATGACGCCGATGCGGTCGGAGATGTACTTGACGACGGACAGATCGTGCGTGATGAAGAGGTAGGTCAGGTCCTGCTTCTCGCGCAGGTCCTGCAGAAGGTTGATGATCTGGGACTGGATCGACACGTCCAGCGCGGAGACCGCCTCGTCGCAGACCACGAACTTGGGTTTGACCGCCAGGGCGCGCGCGATGCTGATGCGCTGGCGCTGGCCGCCGGAGAACTGGTGCGGGAAGCGGTGCAGGAAGTAGGGCTGCAGGCCGCAGTCGTCCATGACCTTGAGGATGTACTCCTGCATGCGGGCGTTGTTCTTGCGGTAGATGTTGTGCGCCATCAGGCCCTCGCCGATGATCTGGCCGATCGTCATGCGGGGGTTGAGCGAGGAGTACGGGTCCTGGAAGATGATCTGCAGGTCCTGACGGAGCAGGCGGATCTCATTGTACTCCAGGCGGGCGAGATCGATGCCGTCGTCACGCAGGGCGTCGAACTTCTGGAATTCCGGCTCCTGCAGATGCGGGGCGCGCAGACCGTCGATCTCCTGCAGAGACTGCTTGATGTCCAGATCGAGCTTCTTGAGCTGCTCGTCGATCTCCTTGAGCTTGGCGTCGTAGGAAGAAGTGTCCTTCTTCTCGTAGGCCCTGTCGTCGCGGCGGACCTGGATCTCCGATCGCTTTTCGCGCAGATTGCGGCGTTCCAGGGAGAACTTGTAGTTCTTCTCATAGGCGGCCGCGACAGGCTTGAGATCCTGCACCGTGATCAGACCGCCGATGATGTTGCACACGTCCAGCAGCGCGTCATTCGCCGCCTTTTTGGCCGCGGTCAGCTCGCCGTGCTTGGCGTACTGCTGCTCCTCGCTCAGGGAATCGTAGTGCTTCTGCAGCTCGTCGCGCTTATGCTCGAGCGTCTTGATCTTTTCGCGCTTTTTCTCGAGGCTGCGGATGGTCCTGAGCATGTACCTGGGCGCGATATCGTCCAGCGTACGGCCGTAATACATGGTCCGCCCGTCGGTCTGGCGGTAGAGCTGGAGCAGGGTACGGCCGAGCGTGGATTTGCCGCAGCCGGACTCGCCGACCAGGCCGAAAACCTCGCCCTCGTAGATGTCCAGCGTGATGCCGTCGTTGGCCTTGACGAAAAGGCCGCGTTTCTTGAGGGGGAAATACTGCTTCAAGTTGCTGATGCGCAGCAGGACCTTCTTATCTTGTTGCATGGCGTTCCCTCCTGTCCGGATAGAAGCAGCGGATCTGCTGCTCATCACTGACCGCGACCAGCGCCGGTTCCTCCTGCAGGCAGCGCTCGGTGCAGTACTTGCAGCGCGGCGCGAACTTGCAGCCCTTCGGCAGATTCAGCGGGTGCGGGACCGCGCCGGGGATGGATTCGAGCCGCTCGTCGCTCGGCGCGTCGAGCCGCGGGATCGAGCGCAGCAGGCCCTCGGTATAGGGGTGCATGAAATCGCTGCCGGCAAAAATGTTCCGCACGGGGGACATCTCCACGATCTGGCCGCAGTACATGACCGCCACGTCGTCCGCCATCTGGTTGATGACGCCGAGGTCGTGCGTGATGAAGAGGATCGAGGTGCCGAACTGCCGCTTCAGATCGTTCATCAGGCGCAGGATCTGCGCCTGGATCGTCACGTCCAGCGCGGTGGTCGGCTCGTCGGCGATCAGCAGCTTGGGCTTGCAGGCGAGCGCCATGGCGATCATGACGCGCTGGCGCATACCGCCGGAGAGCT
>CAMJQX010000247.1 GCA_946408145.1 uncultured Clostridia bacterium | reverse complement strand
TCAGAACAGCAGCGCGGTGGCGACGCCGAAATAGACCAGCAGGGACAGCGCGTCCACGATCGTGGTGATGAAGGGGCTGGCCATGACCGCCGGGTCGAAGCCGAGCTTCTTGGCGCCCATCGGCAGCGAGCAGCCGACGATCTTCGCGATGAGCACCGTCAGCGCCATGGTGAAGCAGACGACGAAGGCCGTGCGCGTGTCGATGTCGGTATTGCCGAGGAGCATGCGGTCGACCAGCATGATCTTGGCAAAGCAGAGCGCGGCCAGCGCCACGCCGCAGAGCACCGCCGTCCTGATCTCCTTCCAGATGACCTTCGGCGCGTCGGCAAATTCCAGCTCGCCGAGGCTCAGCGCGCGGATCACGGTGACGGAGGCCTGCGAGCCCGAGTTGCCGCCCGTGTCCATGAGCATGGGGATGAAGGCCGTCAGCACGACCTGGGCGGCCAGCGCGCTTTCAAAGTTCGTGATGATCATGCCCGTGAAGGTGGCCGAGACCATCAGCAGCGCGAGCCAGGGGATGCGGTGCTTGAACAGGTCCCAGGCGGAGGAGCGCAGGTAGCTCTTCTCCGAGGGGAGCATACCGGCCATCTTCTCGATGTCCTCCGTGGTCTCTTCCACGATGACGTCCATCGCGTCGTCGAAGGTGATGATACCGACCATGCGGCCGTCCGTGTCCACCACGGGCAGGGCCAGAAAGTCGTAGTGCGAGAGCATTTTGGCGACTTCCTCCTGGTCGGTCAGGGTGCTCACGGAGATCACGTTTTCATCCATGATCTCCGAGACTTTGGTGCTGTCGTCGCCGCAGAGAAGCAGGTCCTTGACCGACACCGTGCCCAGGAGCTTGCCGCCCTCGGTCACATAGCAGGTGTAGATCGTCTCCTTGTCCACGCCCGTCCTGCGGATGCGCGTGATGGCCTCCGCCACGGTCATCTGCGGACGCAGAGACACGTATTCCGTGGTCATGATGGAGCCGGCGGAATTCTCCGGATAGCGCAGGAGGTCGTTGATCTCCTTGCGCATCTGGGGATCGGCCTGGGCGAGGATGCGCTTGACCACGTTGGCCGGCATCTCCTCGACCAGATCGACCGCGTCGTCGACGTACAGCTCCTCGATCACCTCGCGCAGCTCGGCGTCCGAGAAGCCGCGGATCAGCATCTCCTGCTGCTCCGGTTCCATCTCCACAAAGGTCTCCGCCGCCTGCTCCTTCGGCAGCAGCCGAAACAGCCGCGGCAGGCGCTCATCTGCGATCTCCTCAAAGATCGCGGCCACGTCGGCCGGGTTCATCGTGACGAGGACATCCTTGAGCGAAGCGTACTTTTTCTCTTCGAGGAGCTTTTTGAGCGTGCTCCCCATCATTACGTTGTGTTCTGCCATCGGTCTCCTCCTTTCGTCGTGTGACGGGAGCGGCGGCGCCGCCCCCAAGGGAAGATCCGACACGCAGACCAAAGTTCAGCAGCGTACGGCGGAAACGCGCAAGGGCGGTTCCGCATCAAAACTTCGGCCTGCTGTGCCGCCGGTACTTCCACCGTCCATGACGTTTCCTCCTTCATTTCGTATTTCGGGAACACAGTTCCCGATGCTTTGCCGGAGCGGAGCCATGTTCCGCCCCACTCTTCAGAATAGCTTTTTGTTGTCTTTTTGTCAAGGAAGAAGCGCGTACTCCTCCAGCAATTTTTCCGCGAAGCCCGCCTCCTCGTCGAACAGGCGCACATAGCCCTCCAGCATGCGCGCCTTGGCGCAGAGGGCGCGGCAGCGGCGGCTGACGCAGATGGCGCATTTATACCGCCCGTTCTTCGCCTCCTGCACGAGATTGGCCGCGGGCGAGTTGCCGTCGAAGGCCAGCAGCAGCGAGGGCCTGCGCTTGAAGATCTCATAGGCGAAGCTCTTGTACACGCCGTTGCCGCTCGGCTCGATGGACACGCGCACCGAGACGCCGCTGCGCCGGAGCCGCGCGGTCTCGGCGGCGCTCAGCGCGGCGGGCACGATGGCGAAGATCTCGAATCGGCCGCGGTTCTGCTCGACCAGATAGCGTTCGTACCCGGTGAGGCGGTGGCCGACGACGAAGAAGAGCTTGTCGGGATCCGCCTTTTCCAGGAGCGTATCGAGGACCGCCCGGCCGCCTGGGCGCATTTTTGTCGCGTGCCGGTCGCTGTTGAAGCTGCCGCCCGCCACGATGAGCGGGGTCTTTCCCGCGGGCAGCTCGCGGATCTGTCCGCGCAGCGCCTCGGCCGCGTCCCGCTTGCCGCCGCCCGTCCAGAGCGCGGCGTCCACCCGCCCGGTCTCCCGGATGCGGCGGGCATAGAAGTCCTCCCAATCCGCGGGGACAGGCTGCAGCCGCTCGCGCTTCTCCTCGTAAGACGCCCGGCTCTCGCGCTCTACGGCCGCCTCGGCCGCGCGCATCTGGCAGAGCTCCTCGTGGCTCAGGCCCAGCAGCTTTTCGAGCGCCAGCTCCTCGTCGATGGAGTTGGTGCCGTAGAGCGCGCCCCCGTCGGTGCCCTGCACGCAGGGGATGCCCGCGCGCAGATACTGCCGCAGCGGGTG
>CAMJQX010000246.1 GCA_946408145.1 uncultured Clostridia bacterium | reverse complement strand
CACACGCTGGTGCGCATGATGCGCATGGCCTGCGAGGTGGTCTGCCCCGCGACGCTGCTGCTGGGCGAGGTGGTCATGGAGCCGAGCAAGGTCGTGCCCTACTTCGGCACGGTGGACAAGCCCGAATGCCACCTGCTCTACAACGTGACCACGATGGCCAGCACCTGGCACACCGTGGCGACTGCGGACGTGCGCCTGCTGCGCCACCAGCTGGGGCAGGTCTTCGCCCTGCCGCGGCAGTACTGCTTCCTCAACTACCTGCGCTGCCACGACGATATCGGCTGGGGCCTGGACTACGGCTTCCTCTGGCAGTTCGGCATGGGCGAGGTGCCGCACAAGAAGTACCTCAACGACTACCTGACCGGCAGGTGGCCGGGCAGCCCCGCCCGCGGCGAGCTGTACAACGACGATCCCCGCCTGGGCGACGCGCGCCTGTGCGGCACGACCGCCTCCCTCTGCGGCGTGGAGAGCGCCCGCTATGAAAAGGACGAAGCAAAGCTCGACTGGGCGCTGCGCATGGACGTCATGCTGCACGCCTACATGTTCACGCTCAGCGGCATCCCCGTCCTCTACAGCGGAGACGAGGTCGCGCAGGAGAACGACTACGGCTACCATAACGACCCGCTGAAGGCCGCCGACAGCCGTTATCTCCACCGCGGCGACATGGACTGGAAACGCGCCGAGCAGCGCAAGGTCCCGGGCACGCCCGAGCAGCGCGTCTTCGACGCCCTGCGGCAGCTCGAGACGCTGCGCGCCGCCCACCGCGTCTTCGACGGCGGGGCGGACGTCTGGATCATCAACACCCGCAGCGACAGCGTGCTCGGCATCGGCCGCTACTTCAAAGGGGAGAAGCTGGTCGCGCTCTTCAACTTCGCCGCCGGCGAGCGCACGGTGAACATCGACGAGCTCGGCGAGTACGTCGACCTGCTGACGGGTGAGGATGCGGATAAATGGCATGTGAGGCTGCCGGCCGGCGGCTTTGCCTGGCTGCTGTGCGATTTTGACAAGGAGGACTGACATGAACAGGAAGCTCATCTTTCTCGATATCGACGGAACCCTGACCGCGCCGGGCAGCAACGTCCCGCCGGAGAGCGCGCTGGAAGCGATCCGCGCGGCCCGCGCCGCCGGGCACAAGGTCTTTCTCTGCACCGGCCGGAACCTGGACATGCTGCGCCCTGTGCTCGCCTACGGCTTTGACGGCGCCGTGGCCAGCGGCGGCGGCTATGTATTCTGCGGGGACGACGTGCTCTACGACTGCCCGATGACGGAGACTCAGCGGGAGCTGGCGCTGCGGCTGTTGAAGGAAAACGGCGTGCTGCGCACCATCGAGGCAAAGGACGCCAGCTACTGCGACGAGACCATGGCCGATTTTCTGGAGAAAAGCTCCGGCGGCAACAGCGAGCTCGCCCGCTGGCGCAAGGCGCTGGAAGAGGATCTCGGCATCCGCCCCATGGCGGAGTACGACGGGCGGCCCATCTATAAGGTGGTCTTCCTCTGCGCGGACGCCGAGCAGCTTCGCCCCGCCATTGAGGCGCTGGATGAGGAATTTTTCTTCCTGATCCAGGACATGGCCGCAGCCAACTGCATAAACGGCGAGCTCATCAACCGCAAATTCGACAAGGGCCTCGGCATCCGCCGCGTCTGCGAGGCGCTGGGCGTCCCCGTGGAGGATACGGTGGGCTTCGGCGACAGCATGAACGATCTGGAGATGATCGAGACCGTCGGCACGAGCGTCTGCATGGCCAACGGCAGCGATACGCTCAAAAAGCACAGCGACATGATCTGCCCCTCCGTCGAGGAGGACGGCCTGGCGGAGGGTTTCCGCCGTCTGGGCTTGGTGGAAAGCACCAAAAACTGAACGCGCATTTCTGCGATATTAACAAAGATTTTTATGCGCTTGCCTTTAATTCTAATATAGTGTATGATACTTATATCCTGGCGGTCGTCCCCCTGACGACCGCCTTTTTTAGAATGGAGAAAAGGAGATAGCACTATGGCACTTGATTACCGCAAGTGTGCTGAGGAGATCTTTTCCCACCTGGGCGGAAAAGAGAACATCATCAGCGCTGCGCACTGCGCGACACGTCTGCGTCTCGTGATCGCCGACAACAGCAAGATCGATACGAAAGCTCTGGAAGAGGTCGAAGGCGTCAAGGGCCTGTTCGACTCCAACGGACAGCTTCAGCTCATCATCGGCACCGGCACCGTCAACAAGGTCTATGACGAATTTCTGGCCGTCACCGGCCTGACCGCCGCCTCCAAGGCGGATGTGAAGGCGGCCGCCGCCTCTCGCATGCCTCTCTGGAAAAAGATCCTCAAGACCCCGGGCGACGTGTTCGTCCCCATCCTGCCCGCCATCGTGGCCTCCGGCCTGATGATGGGCCTGGTCGAGGCTATCCCCAAGTTCTGGCCCGCCTTCGGCAACAGCGACTGGTACAGCTTCCTTGACCTCGTCGCCAACACCGCGTTCGCCCTGCTGCCCGTGCTGGTGGCCATCTCCGCCGCCCGCGTCTTCGGCGGCAACATCTTCCTCGGTGCCGTCATCGGCC
>CAMJQX010000245.1 GCA_946408145.1 uncultured Clostridia bacterium | reverse complement strand
CCCGCAGCGTGGAGGACTTCGCCGAGAAGCTGAAAACCGCCCAGATGATCTTCATTCCCGGCGGCTTCTCCGGCGGCGACGAGCCGGACGGCTCCGGCAAATTCATCACCGCTTTCTTCCGCGCCGACGCGGTCAAGGCGGGCGTCACGGAACTGCTGGAGCGGCGCGACGGCCTGATCTGCGGCATCTGCAACGGCTTCCAGGCGCTCATCAAGCTGGGTCTGGTCCCCTACGGCAGGATCATTGACACCGACGAGAGCTGCCCGACGCTGACCTTCAACACGATCGCGCGGCACCAGAGCCGCATCGTGCGCACGCGCGTCGCCTCCAACAAGTCCCCGTGGCTTTCGCTGACCGAGGTCGGCGAGATCTACAGCGTCCCCATCTCCCACGGCGAGGGCCGCTTCCTCGCGAGCGAGGAGACGATCCGGCAGCTCGCCGCGAACGGGCAGATCGCCACGCAGTACGTCGATCTCGACGGGAAGGCCACGGCCGACGTGCACTTCAACCCCAACGGCTCGCTCTACGCCATCGAAGGCATCACCTCGCCCGACGGGCGCGTCTTCGGCAAGATGGGGCACAGCGAACGTATCGGCAGCAATCTCTACAGGAACGTCCCCGGAAATTACAACATCCGTATGTTTGAAGCGGCAGTCAAGTATTTCAGATAAAGGAGCAGAGCAATGGCATACAAAACCGATATTGAGATCGCGCAGGAATGCAGGATGCTGCCCATCACCGAGATCGCGGCGCGGGCGCATGTGGACGAAAAGTATCTGGAACAGTACGGCCGCTGGAAGGCCAAGGTCGACCCTGCTCTTCTGCGGGAGACGGACAAGGAGGACGGCAGGCTGATCCTGGTCACGGCCATCACCCCCACGCCCGCGGGCGAGGGCAAGACTACGACCACCATCGGTCTGGCCGACGGTCTGCGCCGCATCGGCAAGGATGTGACGGTCGCCCTGCGCGAGCCATCTCTCGGCCCCGTGTTCGGCATCAAGGGCGGCGCCGCGGGCGGCGGCTACGCGCAGGTCGTCCCGATGGAGGACATCAACCTCCACTTCACCGGCGACTTTCACGCCATCGGCGCGGCGAACAATCTGCTGGCCGCGATGCTCGACAACCACATCCAGCAGGGCAACTCCCTCGGCATCGACCCGCGCAAGATCACCTGGAAGCGCTGCGTCGACATGAACGACCGGCAGCTGCGCTTCGTGGTGGACGGCCTCGGCGGCAAGGCCAACGGCACCCCGCGCGAGGACGGCTTTGACATCACGGTCGCCAGCGAGATCATGGCGGTCTTCTGTCTCTCCTCCTCCATCACCGACCTCAAGGAGCGCCTGAGCCGCATCATCGTCGGCTATACCTACGACGACAGGCCCGTCACCGCAGGCGACCTGAAGGCCGTCGGCGCGATGGCGGCGCTCCTCAAGGACGCGCTCAAGCCGAATCTCGTGCAGACGCTCGAGGGCACCCCCGCCTTTGTGCACGGCGGTCCCTTCGCCAACATCGCCCACGGCTGCAACAGCGTGATGGCCACGCGCATGGCCCTCAAGATGGGCGACTACACCGTGACGGAGGCCGGCTTCGGCGCGGACCTCGGCGCGGAGAAGTTTTTGGACATCAAGTGCCGCGCCGCCGGTCTCACGCCCGACGCGGTCGTGATCGTCGCCACCGTGCGCGCGCTCAAGATGCACGGCGGCCTGCCCAAGAACGCGCTCGGAACCGAGGATCTGAACGCGCTCGAAAAGGGCATCCCCAATCTGCTGCGCCATGTGTCCAACATCAAAAATGTCTACGGCCTGCCCTGCGTGGTGGCGGTCAACCGCTTCCCCACCGACACGGACGCGGAGATCGACTTCATCATCGCCAAATGCCGCGAGCTCGGCGTGAACACGGTGCTGTCCACAGTCTGGGCCGAAGGCGGCAAAGGCGGTGAGGCCCTGGCCCGCGAGGTCGTGCGCCTGTGCGAGGAGGAGAAGGGCGACTTCCGCTTCTCCTACGAGCTCGACGGCAGCATCGAGGACAAGATCCGCGCCGTGGTCACCCGCGTATACGGCGGCAAGGATCTCGCGATCCTGCCCGCGGCGCAGAAGCAGATCGAGCAGCTGACGAAGCTCGGCTTCGACAAGCTCCCCATCTGCGTGGCGAAGACGCAGTACAGCTTCACCGACGATCCCACCAGGCTCGGCGCGCCCGAGGATTTCACCGTCACGGTCAAGAACGTGAAGGTCTCCGCCGGGGCGGGCTTCGTGGTCGTCCTGACCGGCGACATCATGACCATGCCGGGCCTGCCGCGTGTCCCCGCCGCCGAGAAGATAGACGTGGACGAGACCGGCCGCATCAGCGGACTTTTCTGATTCTCAAAAGAGATTACAGCGAAGCCCGTCCCATAAAAAACAGCAGGAAAGCACAGGCTTTCCTGCTGTTTTTTGCTTTTGGGATCTATGCTTACTTCATGCCGTTCTCGTAGGCCTCGATCATCTTCTTGACCATCTGGCCGCCGACGGAACCGGCCTGACGGCTGGTGAGCTCGCCGTTGTAACCGTTCTTCAGGTT
>CAMJQX010000244.1 GCA_946408145.1 uncultured Clostridia bacterium | reverse complement strand
AGGCAAGAAGAAGATGCGTCAGCTCGGCACGGTGCAGATCCCGACCGAGGCCTTCTTAGCGGTGCTCAAGCTGGACGAGTAGAGAAAGCTTCTTAATCAAATCTTAATCGAATACCCTCTTGGTTCTTAAGGGCCGGGAGGGTATAATCCTTTACAGAAAGGGGAGATCGCCATGGCAAGGATCCTGATCTGTGACGACGAGAAGGATATCGTGTCCGCGCTGAGGATCTATCTGGAGGCCGAGGGCTATGAGACGCTTTCGGCGGCCAACGGGAAAGAGGCGCTGGCGCTGCTGGCGGAGAACACCGTCCATCTGGTGCTCCTCGACATCATGATGCCGGAGATGGACGGCATCAGCGCGCTGTCGAGGATCCGTGAGCTCAGCAACGTCCCCGTCATCCTGCTGACCGCGAAATCCGAGGATACCGACAAGGTGCTCGGCCTCAACGTCGGCGCGGACGACTATATCACCAAGCCCTTCAACCCCGTGGAGATGCTGGCCCGCGTGCGCTCGCAGCTGCGGCGCTATCTGCAGCTCGGCGGCGGACAGACGCGCGAGAGCGTACTGCGCATCGGCGGCGTCGAGCTCGACGACCGCAGCAAGCAGGTCACGGTCGACGGCGAGCCGGTCTCCCTCACCCCGCGCGAGTACGACATTTTGAAGCTGCTGATGCAGAGCCCCGGCGAGGTTTTCGCGCCGAAGACCATCTACCGCCGCGTGTGGAACGAGGAGCCCTACGGCGCGGAGAGCACTGTGGCCGTGCACATCCGGCACCTGCGCGAGAAGCTGGAGATCGACCCGGCGGCCCCGCGCTACATCAAGGCCGTCTGGGGGCAGGGCTACAAATTCGATCAAAAGGATCCCTGACGGATCCTTTTGATCGAGAGGATGCGCCCCGCCGCGCGCACTCGCTTGCGTGAGACGCTCGCACACTTGCGGGGCGAGAAGTGTTTTTTGCGAGGTACACGCCCCCGCAAAAAACGGATTACGATCTGTTTTTCGCCTGCGGGCGAAAAATCAGAGGGAAGGCCCTCTGAACTCCCTTTGGAGGTGTTACAATGAACAAACTCAAACAGAGCTTCGCGGCGAAGCTGATCGCCGTGATCCTGCTGTGCGTGACGGCGCTGACCTTCACGGCCTCGGCCGCGCTCAGCATCGGCCTGTACAACAGCGGCGTCTATACCATGGGCTACGACGCCGCGGCGCGTCAGATGCTGGACGGCATCGGCGAGAACATGTGCTTCTCGGCGGCGGCCGCCTGGAGAGACGGCAGCTACGAGGGCAGCGCCGTCCCAGCCAACTTCCGCTGCGTGATCAGCGGCGCGGAGGGCGCGGAGCTGTATTCCGATTACGAGGACGAGGAGACGCTCTGGGACGAGCTCGTCTCCGTCCCGCCGGAATACAGCGCCTGGGAAGAGCAGCGCCGCGTCTATCCGGACGGCAGGGTCGAGGAGCTGAACAAGGAAGCGGAGGAAACAGGGCTGTGGACTGCCGGGGATGAGGAGCGTGTGCCTGCACCGTCCACGCCCACGCCCGTCCCCACCCTCGCGCCGACGGTTACGCCAGACCCCGAGGATCTGCCTGAAGCGGAGCCCTCGGCGGATCCGGTCGTCAAGACGGTCTATCTCGTGCATGAATACAGGACGGCTGAAGTCCACGAGTTCGACAGCCCTGAGGAGAGAAACGCCTGGGTAAAGGAAAACACGCTGCGCGTGCGCGGCTATATCCTGCGTGACATCACCGAGGGGGACCAGGTCTGGCAGCAGCTGTATGCCTTCCGGAAAGCCTACAGCCTGCGCGCACTCCTGCCCGTGGCCGCCGCCGCCAGCCTTCTCATCGGCCTCCTGCTCTTCCTCTTCCTGCTCGCCGCCGCGGGACACCATAAAGGCGAGGAGGGCGTGCGCGAGAGCTTTGTCGACCGCATCCCCTTTGACCTGTTTACACTTCTCATCATTACAGCGGAAACACCTGTTTTCGCGGGTATCTTCGGCCCGGGCTGGAACTTCGACGCGGTCGGCGTGACGGCGATCTCCGCGCTCCTGCTGCTCGCGGGCCTGATCCTCCTGCTCTGGTGCATGAGCCTCGCGGTGCGCGTCAAGTGCGGCACGGTGTGGAAAAACAACGTGATCTCCGGTCTCTGGCGCTGGCTGGTCAGGACATGCAAAGCGTTCGGCAGCCTGCTGCTGCGCGGTCTGAAGGCCCTGCCGATGATGGGGCGCTGGGCCGCGATCCTCGCGGGGCTGATGTTCGTCGAATTCCTGCTCACCGCAATTGCGGACGGCGGGAGCGCCTGGCCGCTCTTCTTCCTGCATCTGCTCGTGCTTTGCCCGGCGGCGCTGTATGTCATCTGGCAGCTGCGCAGGCTGCGCCTGGCCGCGCATCAGATCGCGCAGGGCGATCTGGACGCGACGGTGGACACAAAGGGCCTGTTCCTCGAGCTCAAGGAGCACGCGGAGGACCTCAACGCCATCCGCGACGGCGTGAGCGCCGCGGTGGAGGAGCGCCTCAAGTCCGAGCGCTTCCGCACCGAGCTCATCACCAACGTCTCCCACGACATCAAGA
>CAMJQX010000243.1 GCA_946408145.1 uncultured Clostridia bacterium | reverse complement strand
GCGCCGCGCAGCGCCTTGGAGCGCTGCTCGCCCATGACCCAGAGCACGGCGTCGGCAATGTTGGACTTGCCGGAGCCGTTGGGGCCGACGATGGCGGTGATGTCTTTTTCAAATGTCAGCCGGGTCTTGTCCGCGAAGGACTTGAAGCCCTGAATCTCCAGTGCTTTTAAGTACAAAAGCTCTACCTCAAACGATCAGAATGGTTGTTTGTTTTCTGTTATTTCACATCCGCGTCGGACGCGAGGATGCGGATCTCGCCGAGCGCGCAGGCCCCCGGCTTCACCCGGATCTCTTTCAGGGCGAAAGCCTCCCGGAGGGCGAGAAGGTTTTCCCTGTGCTGTCCGGTCATCTGGGAGACCTGCGAGGGGTGTACCTCGAGGATCACCCGGCTGCCCGGCCTGACGCCCTTGAGCAGCCGCGCCGCCTCATGGTACAGGATGCGGCTCCTGACGAGCTCGCCCAGGGCCGGATGATAGGCTCCTGCGACGGCCGCGCCGCCGGAGAGCTCCTCCGTGGGATTGAGGCCGAGGCGGATCACGGGGATGCCCGCCCGCTCAAAGAGCGGAACGATCCTGGCGCAGATGTTCACGGCGTCCTCCACCGTATGCTCCCGGTATTCCCCGCGCCGCCACATTTCATAGAGTTCGGTGTCCTTCACGATCACCGTGGGATAGATGCGCACCCCGTCGGGGCGGCACTTGATGATGCGCCTGGCGCTCTCCACGCAGCGGCCCGGCGAGTCGCCGGGCAGGCCGGTCATCATCTGCAGGATGAGCCGGAAGCCCGCCGCCTTGACCTGTGCGGAGGCGCGGATCACGTCGGCCGCCGTGTGACCGCGGCCGGAACGGCGCAGCACCTCGTCGTCCATGGACTGGGCCCCGAGCTCGACGGTCTCCACGCCGTATCGGCGCAGGCGCGCAAGCACCTCCGCGTCGATGGCGTCCGGTCTGGTGGAGAGACGGATCGCGTCGATCTGCCCCGCGTCCAGAGCCTCCTTCGCCGCCGCGAGCAGCTCGGTCTGCCGCTCGACGGGAATGGCCGTAAAGCTGCCGCCGTAAAAGGCGAGCTCCCGCTTCTGATCCCGCGGCAGGCTCTCCGCCGCCCGGACCGCCTCGCGCACGGTCTCCGCCGAGGCAGGGCGCTCCTGCCCGGAGATGCGCCGCTGGTTGCAGAACACACAGGCGTGCGGGCAGCCCAGATGCGGCACGAAAACCGGGATGATCGAAGCCCTGGCGCTCATTCCTTCAGCTTGCGCAGCGCCTCGCAGGCGGCCATCTGCTCGGCCTCCTTTTTGGTGCGGCCGCTGCCCTCCCCGGCGCTCTCGCCGTTGATGGTGACGCGGAAGGAAAAGAGCTTGTTGTGATCCGGCCCGCTCTCACCGATAAGCTCATAGGCGATATGCTGGTCGGCCCTGCGCTGCACCAGCTCCTGCAGCTCGGTCTTGTAGTCTGCCGAGCGGTGCGTTTCCCCGATCTCGACGCCCTGCAGGATCTGCGCCATGATAAAGCGGCGCGGCTCCTCCAGGCCGCCGGAATCGAGATACATTGCCGCGATGACGGACTCGACCATATCCGCCAGGATGGACGGGCGCTGCCGCCCGCCGGTGTGCTCCTCGCCCCGGCCGAGGCGCATATATTCGCCCAGATCGAGCCGCAGCGCCGTCTGATGCAGGCTCTGCTCGCACACGAGCTCCGCGCGCAGGCGGGTCATGCGCCCCTCGGGCAGGCGCGGCTCGTGCCGGTAGAGGAATTCCGCCGTCACATAGCCGAGGATCGAGTCGCCCAGGAACTCCAGGCGCTCGTAGCTCCGGCAGTCGCCGTGACGCTCGTTGGCGTAGGAGCTGTGGGTCAGCGCGGTGAGGAGCAGCTCCGGGTCACGGAAGCGATATCCGATTTTTTCTTCAAGCTTCTGCATGCGTCTCGCTTTTCAGCCTCATGTACTCGATGTTCTCGTTGATATCTTCGATGATGCCGGACTCCGCGAAGGCCTTCGCCTGGCGGATCGCGGCGAACAGGCTCGCGGCGTTGGAGGAGCCGTGGGCCTTGATGACGGGCTTGGAGATGCCCACCAGCGCCGTGCCGCCGACCTCGTTGACGTCCATGGATCTCTTCATGGCGGCAAGGTCGTTTTTCAGCACGGCCGCGGCCAGCTTGTTTTTTGTGCTGGCGTAGAAAACGCCCTTGAGCGCCTTCATCATGTATTTGATCACGCCCTCGGTGCCCTTGAGGAGGACGTTGCCGGTAAAGCCGTCGCAGACCACCACGTCCACATCGCCCGCGAAGACGCCGGTGCCCTCCACGTTGCCGACGAAGTTGAGGCGGCCCTCCTCATGGGCCTGCCGGAGCAGCGCGAAGGTCTGGTGCTGCAGCTCGCCGCCCTTGGTATCCTCGGTGCCGACATTGAGAAGGCCGACGCGGGGCTCGTCACAGCCCATGAGCTTTCTCGCGTAGAAGCTGCCCATGAAGGCAAACTGCAGCAGATACTCGGCGGTGCACTCCACGTTCGCGCCGCAGTCGATGAGCATGACGCCGTGCTCGCCCGCGGGCAGCACCGGGGCCATGGCCGC
>CAMJQX010000242.1 GCA_946408145.1 uncultured Clostridia bacterium | reverse complement strand
GCGGAGCGTTATCTGAGAATGGGCATCAAGCCCTTCGAGAGCCAGATCATGTCCGAGATTGACTGGGCGATGCGGCTCTACGGAAGGCCGAAAGCCGCGATGCTGATCGCCTGCGAGCGCGAGGCCTGGTTTGACGAGGCGCATCCCGACCTCCGCCTGACCTTCGACCGGAACATCCGCTGCCGCGAAAACGAGCTGCGCCTCGACCGCGGCTCCGCGGGGATCCGTCTGCTGCCGAGAGACACGGTGCTGCTCGAGATCAAAACGGCGGGCGCCATGCCGTTATGGCTTGCAGACGCGCTGGACGCGGAGAGCATCCTGCCGGGCAGCTTCTCCAAATACGGAGAGGCCTATCTGCGGACGCTGGAAGAAAAAAAACACCCTATTTCCATCATAGAAGGAGGAGAACAACATGTCGTCAATCTTTAGTTCGATCCTGACCGGGAGCTTCTCGGTCGGCCAATATCTGCTCTGCCTGCTCTTCGCCGGGCTCTGCGGCGCGATCGCGGCGCTGACGCTCGGCCGAGAGAGCACGTCGAGCCGCAGCTTTCTGATCTCCCTGGTCGTGCTGCCGATCATCGTCGCCACGGTGATCCTGATGGTCAACGGCAGCGTGGGCACCGG
The DNA here is from genome assembly GCA_946408145.1 of uncultured Clostridia bacterium. The sequence continues at coordinate 1,958 of CAMJQX010000242.1, read as the reverse complement.
CATCGCCGTGGCGGGCGCCTTCTCTCTGGTTCGCTTCCGCAGCGCGGCGGGCAGGGCGCGGGACATCTCCGCGATCTTCCTGGTCATGGCCGCGGGCCTGGCCTGCGCGGCGGGCTACGTCGCGATCGCGCTGCTCTTCACGCTGATCGCGTCCGGCCTGATCCTGCTGCTCTCCCGCGTCCCGATGAGCTGCGACCGCTTTGCGGCGCTGCACATCACCGTGCCCGAGTCGCTACACTTCGCAGACGCCTTCGACGACCTCTTCGAGCAGTACACAAAGAGCCGGACGCTCGTGAAGGCGAAGACCTCCAACATGGGAAGTCTGTATAAGCTGGATTACAAAATCGAAATGAAGGACCCCGAAAAGCTGCAGGAGTTTCTGGACGCCCTGCGCTGCCGGAACGGGAACCTCGAAATCGCCGTTTTGAACGACACCGAAGGAGGAGAAGAATTATGAAAAAGTCTTTGAAAATCACACTTGTCAGCGCGCTTGCGCTTTTTACGCTCGTCGGCTGCGCCGCTGCCCCCGCAAGCTCGGCGGAAAATCTTTCCGCGGCATATTCCTCAACAGGGACTGTGCTGACCGCCGCGCTGTCAGCTTCCGATCTTGACACCACGGTCTCCAACCGTGACGCCTCGGGCGAGTACGACGCTTCCGAAGCCGTAGCGCTCTCCCCGGACGGCGACCTGACGATCACGGAGGCCGGGACCTACATCCTCTCCGGCGATTATGAGGGCATGATCGTGGTCGAGGTCGGCGAGGAGGATAAGGTCCAGCTCGTGCTGGCCAACGCGACGATCACCAACGAGAACGGCCCCGCGGTCTACGTCCGCAGCGCGGACAAGGTCTTTCTCACCGCGGCGGAGGGCACGGTCAACGTGATCTCCGACGGCTCGGATTACACTCTCACCGACGACGACACCACGCTGGACGCGGCCGTGTTCAGCCGGGACGATCTCACGATCAACGGCGCGGGCAAGCTGACGATCTACGGCAACTATAAGCACGCGGTCGTCTCCAAGGACGATCTCGTGATCACGGCGAAGGACCTGAGCGTGAGCGCGCAGAACGTCGGCCTGAACGGCAAGGATTCCGTCAGGCTCTCGGAGGCGGCGGTCAGCATCACGGCCGGCAGCGACGGCATCCGCTCGGAAAACGGCGCGGACGCGGACAAGGGCTTTGTCTCTGTCGTAGATTCCACAGTTGTCATTACGTCCGGCAAGGACGGCATCCAGGCCGAGACGGTTTTCACAGCTGAAAATGCCAGCATCCGCATCACTTCCGGCGGCAGCAGCGGCGCCTCGGAATCCTGCAAGGGCATCAAGGCGGGCGTTTCGATCTCGATCAACGGCGGCGTCTATGCCATCGACTCCCTTGACGACGCGATCCACACCAACGGCTCGATCCTCATCAGCGGCGGCGCGTTTACGCTCGAGAGCCAGGACGACGGCATCCACGCGAACGAGAAGGTGGAGATCTCCGGCGGCACCATGAACATTACGGCCTATGAGGGGATCGAGGCCACCTATATCCTCATCAGCGGCGGAGACATTACGATCGCGGCCTCGGACGACGGCATCAACGCGGCGCGCAAGTCCTCCGCGTACACGCCGACCGTGGAGATCACCGGCGGCACGGTCACGATCACGATGGGCGCGGGCGATACCGACGGCATCGACTCCAACGGGAACGTCATCATCACCGGCGGCACGATCAGCATCAGCGGCAATTCCAGCTTTGACTACGACGGGACCGCGACCTTCACCGGCGGGACGGTCTATGTCAACGGCCAGCAGGTCAGTTCTATCCCCAACCAGTTCATGGGCGGCGGCATGGGCGGCTTCGGCGGAGGCCCCGGCAATCAGGGCGGCTTTGGCGGCGGTCCCGGCGGGCAGGGAGGTTTCGGCGGAATGGGCGGAGGCCCCGGCGGCGGACGTCCGTAAATCATATCTCACAG
>CAMJQX010000241.1 GCA_946408145.1 uncultured Clostridia bacterium | reverse complement strand
AAGTGGAAGCGGATCTGAGTTTTGAGGCGTGAGTATTGAGTTTTGAGGAGGCGAAGCCTCTTTGCTCAGTATTCATTCTCACTCAAAACTCAAATCTCAAATCTCAAAACCAAGACAGGGAATGTGACTTCACATTCCCTGTTTTCCCGGAGGCAACATGTTCTCTCTCCTGCTTGCGATCATCTATTTGTCCTTCATCTCCCTCGGGCTGCCGGACTCGCTGCTGGGCTCCGCCTGGCCGGTCATCTATCCGGAGCTCGGCGTGCCCATCTCCTGGTCGGGGATCATCTTCATGATCATCTCCGCGGGCACGGTCGTCTCCAGCCTCAACAGCGACCGGCTGACGAGAAAGCTCGGCGCGGGGCTCGTCACCGCGATCAGCGTAGCCATGACCGCCGCCGCCCTGCTGGGTTTCTCCCTCAGCAACAGCTTCTGGGCGCTCTGTCTCTGGGCGGTCCCCTACGGCCTCGGCGCAGGCAGCGTGGACGCGGCGCTCAACAACTACGTCGCCCTGCACTACGCCAGCCGCCACATGAGCTGGCTGCACTGCATGTGGGGCGTCGGGACCTCGATCGGGCCGCTGATCATGGGCGCGGCGCTCACGCGCGGCGCAGGCTGGAACGCGGGCTACCGCACCATCGGTCTGATGCAGATCGTGCTCTCCGCCTGCCTCTTTGCGAGCTTGTCGCTGTGGAAAAAGCGGGAAGCTCCCGAGGCGGGGACGGAACCGGCAAAGCCCCTCACGCTCCGGCAAATCGTCGCTATCCCCGGCGCGAAGGCCGTGATGCTCTGCTTCTTCTGCTACTGCGCGATCGAGCAGACCGTGGGCCTCTGGGCCAGCAGCTATCTGGTCAAGGCGCGGTTGGTGGACGAGATCACCGCCGCCCGACTTGCAAGCCTCTTCTTTCTCGGCATCACCGGCGGCCGCGCGGTCAGCGGCTTTGTCACCTATAAGCTCAACGACCGGCAGATGATCCGCTTGGGCTTCGGCATCGTGGGCTTCGGCATCCTGCTGGTGCTGCTGCCGCTGGGCAACGTCTGCGCCTTTGCGGGGCTCATCGCCGTCGGCCTCGGCTGCGCGCCGATCTACCCCTGCATCATCCACTCCACGCCCGCAAACTTCGGCGCCGAACGCTCACAGGCCGTCATCGGCGTGCAGATGGCGAGCGCCTATGTCGGCACCTCGCTGATGCCGCCCTTCTTCGGCTACCTGGCTTCCTTCCTCGGTCTCGGCGTCTTCCCGCTCTATCTTCTGGCTCTGCTGGCGCTGATGGTCTGGATGCACGAAAGGCTCTGCCGCACAGTGGACAGTGTGAGCGACTGAATCTATACAAACAGCAAAAGCTCCCGGCGAAAGCCGGGAGCTTTTGCTGTCCTGTGTGATTTACCAGCCCAGCAGATCCTTGATCCGCTCAAAAAAGCCTGCGACCGAGGTCACGACCTTCTTGACCGTCTGTACGAAGCCGACCACCTGGGTCTTGGCCTCGGAGACCTTGCTGAGCGTGCCCTGGATGTCCTCGACACGCTGTTTGAGCGAATTCGGATCCAGGCCCTCCAGCGAACGGCAGAGGGAGATGAGCTGGCTGATCTGATTGTCAGTCAGCCTCACGTTGTAGCGGGAGGCGATGGCGATGATCTCCTGCCGGATCTGCTCGTCCGTCATCTTGCGGGTCTCGTCGAGGATCAGCTTCAGGTCGTTGACGATGGAGGTCGAGTCCATGCTGCCGATCTCCTGCGCGAGATCGCCGGTGATGGTCAGCTCCTGCGTGGAGACGGCCTTGGCCAGATCGTCCAGCTTCCTTCCGGTCATATCCTCGTAGGCTTTGTAGACGCCGGCAAGCGCCGCCGTGCCGCTGACCGCGAAGGGCGCCGCGACGACGATCTTCGCGTCGGTGATGCCGGCGGTGGCCAGCGCGCTCATGTACATCTCCGGCGTGCACCATGTGATGTTGCTGGTGCTCACATCCATATTGGCGCCCGCGGGCAGGAGCTCGACGTAGACGCTTGAAATGGAGCGCGTGCCGATCAGTGCCGGGTCGACATAGCCCTGCAGCCACATGCGTTCCTCCGCATTCGTGACCGAGAGCTCGATGACGCTGCCGCGCGAAACGCCGAAGGCCTGATAGACCGCGGCGACCTGATCCGGGCTCAGGTCAGCGCCGATCACGGCGCGGCTCTGGTTGATCGTCGGCTGAGCGGATCCCGAGCTGCCGGGGCTGCCCGAGCCGGGGTCTTCCGACGCGATGATGATGCTCGCGTTCGCATCCTCGGCGGAAGCGGCGGGCATGAGACCAAACAGCAAGAGCGCCGCGAGCAAAAGAGTTGTGATTCGTTTCATGGTATCTCCTCCTTGGGACGCCGTCATGTTACCACGGCGCGCAGAAGAAAGAAAGCAGAAATTGTGAACTTAAGAATTCTTTAGTTTATTATGTCAACTTAATTATCTGAAATTTATTACGTAAATTTCTTTATGTTAATAATATTATGTAAATCTTCTCGCGTAGCCGCAGCTGCGGCAAAGCCGCTCTACGGCGCGCCTTTGGGAAAAGCCGTCGTAGAGCGCGCGGGCGCGTTCGGTTGACATAA
>CAMJQX010000240.1 GCA_946408145.1 uncultured Clostridia bacterium | reverse complement strand
CTGCTGCCCAACACCAAGAGCATCCCCAAGGAGATGCTGCCCCTGGTGGACAAGCCCGTCCTCCAGTACATTGTGGAGGAGGCCGTCTCCGCCGGCGTTGAGCAGATCCTGATCATCACCAACCGCGGCAAGTCCCCCATTGAGGACTACTTTGACTACGCCCCCGACCTGGAGGAGCGCCTGCTCAAGGACGGCAAGGAGAAGGAGGCGGAGACCATCCGCCGGGTGGCCGATATGGCCGACGTGTATTTTCTGCGCCAGAAGGAGACCAAGGGTCTCGGCCACGCCGTGTGGAGGGCCAAGAGCTTTGTGGGCAACGAGCCCTTCGGGATCCTGCTGGGCGACGACATCATGCTCGGGCAGAAGCCCGTGCTCAAGCAGCTGGTCGAAGCCGCCGAGGCCAACGACTGCAGCGCCGTGGCGATCCACCGCGTGCCGGACGAGCTGATCGTCAAGTACTCCTCCGTCAGGCTGGAGGAGCCGCGGGGCGAGCGCGTCTTCCGCATCAGCGACATGAACGAGAAGCCCACGCTGGAAGAGAAGCTCTCCGATTTCGCGATCCTCGGCCGCTACGTGCTGACCCCCGCGATCTTCGACATCCTCGAGCACACCGCGCCCGGCCGCAACAACGAGATCCAGCTCACCGACGGCATGAAGGAGCTGGTGCGGCACGAGCCGATGGTGGGCGTGGACTTTGAGGGCCGCCGCTACGACACCGGCAACCTCAAGGGCTATCTGGAGGCCATCATCGACTTCGCGCTGCAGAACAGGGAGGCCGGGGACTGGCTGCGCCAGTTCATCATCGACAAGGCGGAGACGCTGCGCGGAGAGTCTTGAGGAGACGGAGAAGTTTTCCCGTACTTTGCGCTTGACTTTCTTCGCGCAGGTGCTACAATACATCTGTCAACTGAACAAGGGGCGCTGGGTTCTCCCGGCTGAGACTCGTCAGAACAACACCATAAGGTCATGTGTCCGCGCGGGCGCGAACACATCGACCGATGGCATTGTTCTTCCTCTCAAAAACAAAGCGAAACGCTTTGTTTTTGTCCCGTCCTTTGACAACAACTGCATAAGGGGCGCTGGGTTCTCCCGGCTGAGACAAGGTAATGGAGCCTTGAAACCCTGGAACCTGATCCGGATAATGCCGGCGTAGGAAACAGAGTCGCGATCTGCCGCAGGTTCATCTTTGAGCCTGCGGTTTTCGCACCGCTGCTTCCCGAAAAAGAAAGGGAGGAACAACAAATGAAAAAGAATCTCACTCTCCGCGCGCTGACCGAGGGCGCCATCTTTGTGGCGCTGGCCTGGCTGATCGGCTACCTCAAGCTCTTTGAGCTGCCGCAGGGCGGCTCGATCAATCTGGCCATGCTGCCCATCTTCATCTACTGCGCCCGCTGGGGCTTCGGCCCGGGCATGCTGGCGAGCTTCGTCTACAGCCTGCTCAAGCTCATGCTCGACGGCGCCTATGCCTGGGGCTGGCAGTCCATGCTCGGCGACTACATCGTGGCCTTCACCGTGCTCGGCCTCGCCGGTCTCTTCCACAAGCGCTACTACGGCTTCTTCATCGGCACCGTCGTGGGCAGCCTGGCCCGCTTCCTGGTCCACTATCTGGTGGGCGTGTGGGTCTGGGGCGAGTACATGCCCGAGAGCTTCTTCGGCATGACCATGACCACGCCCTGGTTCTACTCCTTCCTGTACAACGGCAGCTTCATGCTCATCGACATGGTGCTCTGCCTCGTCATCGGCGCCCTGCTCTGGAAGCCCATGGGGAAATACCTCCGCGGCGAGGACCTGCAGGGCTGAGCTATGGCCGGGCTGCCTCAAAGGAGATCGCCGCGCCTGCCGGAATACGATTACAGCAGTCCGGGAGCATATTTCATCACGATCTGCACACAGGGCAGGCGCTGTATCCTCTCTGAGATCAACGTAGGGGCGCTTCACGAAGCGCCCGCCGACGCCATACGTCTCAAAGCGGCAGGCCGCTGTGTTCAGGAAGCGCTGGAGTCTCTGCGCGGACGGTATCCGGGCCTGCACGTGGATCGCTATGTCATCATGCCAAATCATGTGCACCTCATGCTCCGGATCGAAGAAGACCGGGCGATTCGTGAATCGCCCCTACGGTCAGGCGAAAAACGCTCTCTTGTCGACAAGGCGGTCGGTTTTCTGAAAATGCGCAGCAGCAGGATGATCCACGAGCGCTTTCCCGATCTTCAAGTCTGGCAGCGCTCTTTCCATGACCACGTCATCCGCGGTGAGCGTGATTATCTGGAGATCCTGACGTATATCGAATCCAATCCCTTGCGCTGGAAAGAGGACTGCTTCTTTTGCGAGGACCTGCAAAAGTAACTTTTTGTTGACAAGCCCGCGTTTTATAGGCTATAATAACCACTCGGCACCCCATGTGCCGAGTGGTTTTTTCTTTTTGTCAACTACTTCGCCCCGCCCCGGCGGGACGATGTTGAGTATCATCACGAAAGGAGTGCACATCATGCTTCGTACCTACCAGCCCAAGAAGCTCCAGCGCAAGAAAGAGCACGGCTTCCGCAAGAGAATGAAGACCGCCAACGGCCGCAAGGTCCTCGCCCGCCGCAGAGCCAAGGGCAGAGCCAAGCTCAGCTACTGATCC
>CAMJQX010000239.1 GCA_946408145.1 uncultured Clostridia bacterium | reverse complement strand
GGCTGTTCTCGGCGCGGACGATCTCGTCCACCCAGGGCTTGTCACACAGCGTGACATTTTTGAAGGAGATCATAAGGTGCTCAATAGGTCCGGGTGCAGATCTCCCGGATCTCCTTTCTCAAGGCTCGCAGATCCATAAAGGCCTCCGGCCTCTTGGACGGGTCGCGCAGCAGCGCGGAGGGATGGAAGGTGGCCATGTACATGCGGCCGTTCAGCGTGAACCACTGTCCGTGCTCGCGCGTGATGCGGAAGTCGTCCTTGATGACGCCCATGGCGGCAATGCGCCCGAGGCAGACGATGATCTTCGGGTCGACCAGCTCGATCTGGCGGTCGAGCCAGCTGCGGCAGGCCTGCTGCTCGGTGGGCTGCGGATCGCGGTTGCGGGGCGGACGGCACTTGACAATGTTCGCGATATAGACCTTGCTGCGGTCGAGGTCGATCATCTGCAGCATACTGTCGAGCAGCTTCCCGGCCGGCCCGACAAAGGGCAGGCCCTGCAGGTCTTCCTGTTCACCGGGACCCTCGCCGATCAGCATGATCTCGCTGTCCGGGTTCCCGTCGCCAAAAACCAGCTTCGTGCGCGTCTCGCCCAGCGGACAGCTTTGACAGCCCGCGCACGCGCGCCGAAGGGCCTCCCAGTTTTCTTTGGTGCTCATCCTTTATTCCTCCGTCCCCGCGGCCAGCGAGAGCAGCAGCTCCCGCCGGTTGTTGTCGGGGTATTCCATCACGTATTCCAGCAGAAAGTCCAGCATTTCTCCCACCGCGCGGCCCCGCAGGCCGAGGGCGAGCAGATCGTCCCCGCTGACCGCCAGATGCTTGAGAGAAAAGCACTCCCCGCTCTTGAGGATGCGCCGCAGCTCCTGACTCTCCTCGCCGCCGTAAAAGACGTCCCGGCAGGAGAGGGCGCAGCGCACGGTTTCCACGCCGTATCTGCGCAGCCAGCGCTTTTTGTTGAGATCGCTCTGCGGCAGCTCGGAGGCGAGCATCTCACAGCAGTCCTCCGCCATGAGGATCGTGTGGTGGTCGAGCTTGAGCAAGTTGAGGAAACGGTACGGCGAGGCGATCGAACCGGCTTTCAGAAGCGCGTGGCACAGCCCGGCCCAGCGGTACTGCGCCCTGCGCGGCAGAAGCGCAAGCTTGTGAAGCAGCGCGGGATCGGGCAGCGCGGGGGAGAGATACGCATCGAGCAGGCCCAGCTCGATGAGGCTGTACACGGTCTCCGGCGAGCGGGTGAGCAGTGTCTTTTCCAGCTCTGCACGCACGCGCTCGGCAGGCAGCTCCGCCGCCAGCGCGGCCTTCGCGCGGATGCCCTCCATCGTGAAGAGGTCGACGGTAAAACCCAGACGGGCGGAAAAGCGCAGCGCGCGGAACATGCGCAGCGGATCCTCCGCAAAGCGCTCCTCCGGGACGCCGACACAGCGGATCAGCTGCCGCCGGATATCCTCGACCCCGCCAAATGGGTCGGACAGCATCCCGTCGGCCGAGAGAGCGATGGCGTTCATCGTGAAATCCCGCCTGCTCAGATCGGCGGTCAGGTCGCCCACGAAGCGCACCATGTCCGGCTCGCCGGGCTCTGCCTCCGCGTTCGCGGAGCGAAAACTTGACACTTCGACCTCATGGGAGTCTATAAGGACTGTGACTGCGCCGCTGCGGGGGTCGAGCCGACAGACGTCGGGGAAGATCTCGCCTATCTGCTCGGGCGGCGCGCCGGTGCAGATATCCCAGCTCTGCGGGCTCACGCCCAGCAGCATATCGCGCACGCAGCCGCCGACCAGATAGGCCGGATAGCCCCTGCTCTGCAGGGCCACGAGTACGGCGCGCACATATTTCGGCGGTTTGACTGAAGCCATAACCACTCTCCGTCATTCTAAATGAATAATAAAAAAACAACCCGCGCTGTGAGTTCTGCTTGCATTGTGGCAGGCGGAAGGATATAATAACTCTTGTACGCATTCAGTGTACCATCTTGCAGGCATAACATCAAGTACACAAATCAAAGAGTTCTCTCGGAGTTTTTCATATGATCGATTTTGTTAATTATCTCTCTCCCGGCCGCAAGGGCCATCTGGTCGGCATCGGCGGCGTGTCCATGTCCTCTCTGGCGGAGGTGCTGCAGGGGCGCGGCATCGTCGTGACCGGCTCGGACATCAACGAGAGCCCCAATGTCCGCACCCTGCGGGAGCACGGGATCCCGGTCGCGGTCGGCCATCGGGCGGAAAACGTGGCGCCGGACGTGGAATTCCTGGTGCGCACCGCCGCCGTACATAACGACAATCCCGAGGTGATCTACGCCCGCGCCCACAACATCCCCGTCTATGAGCGCAGCGAGGCCTGGGGCGCGCTCTCCCGTGATTACAGCAATGCGCTCTGCATCGCCGGCACGCATGGCAAGACCACCACGACCTCCATGTGCACCCATATCCTGATGGCCGCGGACAGGGACCCGACCGTCATGATCGGCGGCACGCTGCCTCTCCTGAACGCCGGGCACCGTGTGGGACACGGCAACACCATCGTCATGGAGTCCTGCGAATACTACAACTCTTTCCTCTCCTTCTACCCAACGGTGGCTGTGATCCTGAACATCGAGGCCGACCATCTGGACTTCTTCCGGGATCTCGCGGATG
>CAMJQX010000238.1 GCA_946408145.1 uncultured Clostridia bacterium | reverse complement strand
GCCGTCTGCGCCGGCAGGCGGAGATACAGCAGCAGCGCGAGCAGCAGGATCGGCAGCAGGGCTTTCCAGATCTTTTTCATGGGCATGACCTCTTTTTCTGACTTGTGCCCATCATATCACGCATCGTCATGCTTGGCAACAGGAAAGCGGGAGGCCGCGCCTCCCGCTTTCCTTCTTATCTTGCTTACAGCTCGCGCTTCTCGTACAGGCGGATCGAGATCAGCCAGGACAGAGCGAAGAGCAGCAGCGCCGCGCCGAGGATCGCGCCGATGGCGGCCGGGTTGATTTCGGCGCTCAGATCGGCCGTGCTGTTGGCGGCATAGACGCCGACAGCGACGAGGCCGCCGATCATCACATAGTAGGCGAGCCGCCCCTTCTCCACGCCCCAGCGCAGGGAGATCGGCAGCATCACCGCCGGGGAGAGCAGGCCAAAGGCGGGCAGCAGGGCCGCCAGCTCCAGCAGTTCCCTTCCGCGGCCTTTCGGCAGCATCACCGCCGCCTGGACCGCCATCGTCACCAGATACAGCGTGAGGAAGCAGAGCAGCGCCATCAGATAGCGCTCGTTGACCACGGTCCTGCGGGAGAGCGGAAGGCTGTCGCAGGTACAGTTCCAGCCGTCGCGCTCCTCGTAGGAGATCAGCGTGACCGGCAGGACGCCCGCGAAGATCACCGGGTAGATGACGAAGAAGAAGTTCTGCTCCGAGAAGGCGCTCATGGCCAGGAACAGCGCGCTCATCAGAAGAAGCGTGCGGCAGTATTTCAGGATGCTGTAAAGGTCTTTGCGGATCAATCCGATCATTGTTCTCCCTCCTTGACCATCAGGATAAACAGGTCTTCGATGCTCACCGCTTCGAGCGCCAGGTCCGCCGGGACCGCGTCCCGCCGCACGATGGCGGTGACGCCGTAGGGCGTTGAGCGGGAACCGATGACCGCCGCCTCATCCAGCGCAGCGAAGTCGGCTTTTGACAGCTGCGCCAGGCCGTAGCGCTCGCGCAGGGTGTCCTTCTCCTCGCACAGCAGCAGCCGGCCCTTGTGCAGGAAGGCCACATAGTCGCAGATCTTTTCCAGATCGCTCACGATGTGGGAGGAGATGAGCACCGCGTGCTCCTCATTGCGCGTGAAGTCGGAGAAGAGCTCCACCACCTCGTCGCGCACCACCGGGTCGAGGCCGGAGGTCGCCTCGTCGAGCACGAGCAGCTTCGGGTGATGGCTCAGCGCGACGGCGATCGCCTGCTTCATCTTCATGCCGCGCGAGAACTCCTTGAAGGGCTTGTCGGTCGGGATCGAGAGCCGGCGCAGATAGTCTTCGTAGACCGCGGCGTCCCACTTTTTGAAGATGCCCGCCATGACCCTGCCGAGCTGCAGCGCGTTCAGGCACTCGGGCAGGCCCGCCTCGTCCAGCACCACGCCGATCTCCTCCCGCACGGGGGCGAAGTTCCGGCTGTTGTCATGGCCCAGGACGCTGATCTCCCCCGCGTCGGGGCGGATCATGCCCAGGATGGCCTTGATGGTCGTCGACTTGCCCGCGCCGTTTTCCCCGATCAGCCCCAGGATGCAGCCCTTCGGCAGATCCAGGTCGAGATGCAGATCAAAGCCCTTGTAGTGTTTTTCCAGTCCTCGGATCTCGATGGCGTTCATGTCTCATCCTCCAGTGTGTCGTACAGCTCCCAAAGCTCTTCCCGGCCGACGCCGCAGAGCCTGGCGAGCCTGTGCAGCTCCTGCATGTGCTCCTCCATCTGCCGCAGGTGCTCCTCCCGCAGCAGCGCCTCGTTGCGGGCGGCCACGAAGCTGCCCTTGCCGGGCAGGGTGTAGATGAAGCCCGCCGCCTCCAGCTCCTCATAGGCGCGCTTGGTCGTGATCACGCTGATGCGCAGATCCTTGGCCAGGGTCCGGATCGAGGGCAGGGGCGTGTCCTCCGCGAGCTCGCCGGAGAAGATCTGATCCCGGATCTGGGTGAAGATCTGCTCGTAGATCGGCGCGCCGCTTCGATTGTCGATCAGAATGGTCATATGGTATCTCCGTTCATTCTGTGTATATTCAATATATACACTATGCACATCTATTTGTCAAGAGGGTTTTCGCTTTCTTTTTGCGGGAGACCGCCCTTGCAGCACGGGAGCACGGGCGGCGCGCGGCAAGGTAATCCTTGACAACACGGGAAATACTGCTATAATCGGCTTGTAAAAAACTGAACACCTAATAATGGTCACCGGATGGCGAAATCGATCGAGGATTCGATCGATTTCGGTGCCAAATCCGGCGGTGAGACGCAAGATGAGGAAAACGCTGTGCGTCCCGCTCCCGGCGGGGCGTCTGTTTTTTCCGCGGCAAGGTGCAGTTGTTCCGTCGTTTCACGTCGGAAAGCATGGAGAAAAGGAGAAGACAACCATGAAAAAGTCCCCTGTGATCACCGTCGTTGCCATCGGCATCGGCGCCGCGCTGTTCTTTGTGCTGGGCCGTTTCGTCGCGATCCCGAGCCCGGTGCCCAATACCAACATCGCCCTGCAGTACGGTCTGCTGGCCTTCATGGCCACGCTCTTCGGCCCGGTCGCCGGATTGCTGATCGGCCTGATCGGCCACGCGCTCATCGACTTCAGCTACGGCTGGGGCATCTGGTGGAGCTGGGTCATCGCCTCCG
>CAMJQX010000237.1 GCA_946408145.1 uncultured Clostridia bacterium | reverse complement strand
TAGGCTTCGTATTCCGCATGCTCCAAGGAAGCGGAACAGCGCGGGCGGGCAGTGAAATGCCTGTCCGCCAGAAAGCCGCAAACGGAGCATTCGTAGTCATCCCTGCGGAGTATAGGGGTGTGCCGGATCCATTTGACTGTCTTCCTTCTCATTCTCCATTACCTTTGTCCATAGCGTCTGGACAACGACATTTTCCGGGGTCAACGGTGCCGGTACGGTTCAGTTCGTCGCTCGTTCTTCCGGCTGCCTGTGGAGATCGTTTCGGTGCTGTACCAGATGCCGGTATTCCTCCGGGTGCTGCCGGGCCAGACGCTTCCGCAGCTCTTCGTTATGTTCGCTGATATACTCCTGCGTTCCCTCAGGCAGCTGCGTCATAGCCTCGGACAGTTCGGGGCGCATATGCTCGACCTGCTCTTCCAGCGCGTCCAGCTTGCCGCTCTCCAGTTCGCCCTCCTCGGCCATTTCCTCCAGATTCACTTCCACATAGTCCAGCAGAAGCTCCTCATCAAACAGCCCGACACGGCCCCAGCTGGTCCGCTTCTCCGCCTCCGCAAGGGTCAGGCCGGGCTGACGGGCGAGTTCATGGGCGATCTCGCCTGCCAGACGTTCCAGCTTCTCGTCGGCGTGATCGCCGTAGAGCCATTCGAACTCCGCATACGATTCGCTTTCGTCGCGCTGCGGCAGTCCGCCTTTGCCGCCCTCCGTCAGGGGATAAGGCTCCTCCAGCCCTGCGTCCCGAAGAGCGAGGGCAGCCGTGCGGCGTACCGCGCCGCTTTCGATCAGGGACGATGCGCCCAGCCGGCGCAGCTGATCGTTCAGAGCGCCGACGTGACCGGTGAGATAGAGGCGGACGCCGCGCTGACGCAGGCTGTTTTCCAGGGCGGCCAGCTGCTCTGCGGCGGTCATGTCGATGCTGCCGATCCCGCTTGCTTCCACGATGACCTGCCGTGTTTCCGCTGTGACCGCTTCCTCGATATCCTGCCGGAACCCCCCGATATTTGCAAAGAACAGATTCCCGCTGAAACGGTAGATCAGCGTGCCTTCGATCGGCCTGGCGCTGCGGTTGCGGCGCAGATCGTAGAACCCCTCGTGGCCGGGGATCTGGCCGAGGAATGCCTTGGGCGGTATCACCGCACCGACGGCCACGGAGAAGAAGGACAGGACTACGCCGATCACCACGCCGTAGATCGTGCCGAAGAGAAGCACGCCGAGCAGGGCGGTGAGGAAGATGAGAAGCTCCCGTTTGCTGCTCTTCCAGAGCCGTTTGGCCAGCTTCAGTTCCAGTGTGCCGATGAGCGCCGCGACGACGATCCCCGTCAGGATCGGGACAGGGAGGAAGCGGAGCAGATCCGTTCCGAACAGAAGGACCAGCAGCATAACAGCCGACGCCGTCAGGCTCATGAGCTGGGACCGGCATCCGAACTGATCTGCGATGCCGGAGCGGGAAACGCTTCCGTTCACCGGGCAGCAGCCGACGACCGAGCCGGCGATCTCAGCAGCGGCGTAGGCGAGAAGCTCCCGCCGGGTGTCCAGACGGTCGCCGTATTTGCGCGCGTAGTTGTTGCTCGCCAGCAGCGTTTGCGCCATGACTACCAGTGCGATCGTCAGGCTGAGGAGCACGAGGTCCGATACGCGGCCTGACATCAGACGCAGGTCGGGCAGTATGAATCCGGGCAGTCCCCGCTTCACGGAGGGGAGCAGCCGGACGCCGAAGCGGTCAAGGCGGAATACCGCCGTCACCAGCCCGCCCAGCAGCATCAGGATCACCGCCATGGGCAGCTTCGGCATGAGTTTCTTGCTGATCAGGATCAGGATCACCGTGCCAAAGCCCAGAAGAGCGCTGAGCAGATGGAAAGACGGGGCCTGCAGCGCAAGGTGGCGGAGCAGGGCAGGGAGTTCACCCGTTCCCGGCTCGCCGCCGAAGAGCTTGGGGACCTGCATGAGGATGATCGTGAGTCCGACGCCGGTTATGAAGCCGCCCATGACGGGTGTGGAGATGTACTTGACGACGTTGCCCGCACGGAAGAGCCAGAACAGGATGAGCCAAGCGCCCGTCAGCAGACTGATCACGGGGACAAGCGACACAGCTTCGGAAGAACCAAGGACCAGCCCCATTCCCGTCAGAGCGTTGCCGACCATGACGGCGGGCATGGCGTCTACGCCCACCACGAACTGGGGCGAGCTCGTCAGCAGCGCGAATACAAGGATCGGCAGCAGGGAACCGTAGAGGCCGTAAACAGGGGAGAGACCCGCGATCTGCGCATAACCCATGGAGATCGGTATGGAGACGAGCGCCACAATAACGCCGGAGAGAACGTCGGATCTCCAGTTTTTCAGATGGATCGCTGTCTTCATACCTCGTCCTCTCCTGGTGTAAGATCGTGTTTGGCATCTAAAATGCGGATCCTGCTCAATGATCCGGGCTGCCCCATGATCGCCGATATGTTCCGCAACAGAAGCATCCCGCGGGAGGAGCCGTATCTGGTCCGGCTTTGACGCGAAGTGGCCTTTGGCATTTCTTTTTCTCCCTGTGAAATCAGCTGTTCCCATGGCAGGAGGAGCAGGCGTTCTGTTTCAAGGAGCATAGTTGCTCATTTAGCCGATGCTTGCTCTCACAAACCCCGATTTATTATCGTGTAATGCTTCCATCCCGTTCCTCCATATTTCTTTTTTGCCTGTCGA
>CAMJQX010000236.1 GCA_946408145.1 uncultured Clostridia bacterium | reverse complement strand
CCATCAGCCGCATGCCGTACAGGAACATGGCAAGCCCGCCGAGCAGGGAGATCACGTCAAATATATCCATATAAAGCCTCTGCTACTATAAATAATCTGATTTTTCTTTTCACCCGTGCAGTATATGGTTTTGGAGGGCTTCCGTCAATTCACTCGAATAAACGAAATTCCGCGCGCGGATTTTCCCTTTTTTGCCCGTTTTTTGTTATTTTAACCAAAAGGCGGCGTGATGCCGCGGGCATTCCCCCGTCTGTCCTTTTTCGGTCACGGCAGCAATCGGGGAGCGGGCGACACCGGCGAAGGCGATCGTCCGCTCCCTGTTCTTCCGCTTATTTCTCCACCGCGTACGCCTCATAGGGCCGCAGGCAGTTCTCCGACGGCTCGTCGGCGTAGTTTCCTATGAGAAGCCGTCCGCCGCTGAACTCCTCCGGCAGGGAAAACGCCACGGGATGATCCGTGAAATTGCAGGCCACGACCAGCTTCTTCCCGCCGAGCCTGCGCACATAGGCGAAGATCTCGCCGCTGTCCGGGCAGAGCAGTTCGAAATCGCCCTGCACGATGAGCCGGCTCTCCTTCCGGAGCCGGATCAGTCTGCTGTAATACCGGTAGACGGAATCCTCCCGCTCGACCTGATCCCTGGCGTTTACCGCGGGATAGTTCGGATTCACGCGGAGCCAGGGCCTGCCCGTCGTAAAGCCCGCGTTCTCCGTATCGTCCCACTGCATCGGCGTTCTGGCGTTGTCGCGGCTCTGCCTGCGCATGATCTCGACGGCGTCCTCCGCTCTGACGAGTCCCTTCGCGATATTCTGGCGGACGTTGCTGGCCGATTCGATGTCGTTGATCTCGTCCAGGCTGTCCCAGGGGCAGTTGGTCATGCCCAGCTCCTCTCCCTGGTACACATAGGGCGTCCCCTTCATCAGGTGCAGGCAGGTGCCGAGCATCTTGGCGCTGAGCTCGCGATAGGCCGGGCTGTCGTTCCCGAAGCGGGAGACCGCGCGCGGCTGGTCGTGGTTGTTCCAGTAGAGGGAGTTCCACGCATAGCCCTCCAGTCCCGTCTCCCATCTCTCTATGGCGGCCTTGAGCGGCCGGAGCTTGACGCGGTTGAGGCCGTAGCGCCCGACCTTGTGGTCGTATTCCGTGCTCATGTGGTCGAACTGGAAGATCATGTTGAGCTCCGTCCCGTCCAGAGAGGCATAATTCCGCGCCTCCTCCATCGGCACGCCCGGACACTCGCCCACCGTGATGGTGTCGAATCCGGAGAGGACCCTGCGGTTCATTTCCCGCAGGTACTCGTGGAGATGCGGCCCCGTGGCGCAGCCCTCCCAGCTGGCGTAGCCGGTCCCCGACGGGACGCCGTCCGGGAAGCCTTCCGGCTTGGAGATCAGGCTGATCACGTCCATCCGGAAGCCGTCCACCCCCTTTTCCAGCCACCAGCGCATCATGGAAAACACCTCATCGCGCACGCGGGGGTTGTCCCAATTCAGATCCGGCTGCTTTTTGGAGAAGAGGTGCAGGTAGTACTGGCCGGTCGGCTCGTCGTATTCCCAAGCGCTGCCGCCGAAGCAGGAGCCCCAGTTGTTGGGCTCCGCGCCGGGCTCTCCGCCCTTCATCCCCGGTCTCGGATCGCGCCAGATATAGTAGTCGCGGTATGGATTGTCCCTGGACTTCCTGGACTCCCGAAACCAGCGGTGCTCGTCCGAGCTGTGATTCACCACCAGATCCATAACGATCTTCAGCCCGAGCTCATGGGCGCGCGAAAGCATCTCGTCGAAGTCCTTCATCGTGCCGAACTCCGGCATGATCGCCCGGTAATCGCTGATGTCATAGCCGTTGTCGTCGTTCGGAGAGGCGTAGATCGGAGACAGCCAGATCACATCCGCGCCGAGCTCCGCGATGTAGCGGAGCCTTCTCGTGATGCCCGGGATGTCCCCGACGCCGTCCCCGTTGCTGTCCTGAAAGCTTCTCGGGTAGATCTGATAGACCACGCTGCTCTGCCACCATGTTTGTCTGTCCATAGCTCTCTTCCTTTCCGCTCTGTGCTTTGTTCCGGTTTTCTGACGCTACTATACCATATGCGGACGCGTTTTCCAATTTCTATTTTTGATCTGCCCGCGCGGCCCATGCGCGCGAAACGTGTCAACTTGCGGGATTAACACTTGCTTTCGGGCAAAGCATCTGTTAATATATCAGCAGTGGGAATGAAGTTCTCCCCGGGAAACCGAACCGCTGGAAAACAGCTGATGACTTCTGCTTTTTCGCGCAGAGTTGTCAGCCTATTTTTTACTATTTTTACTGGAGGAATGGCCTATGAATTACACCGCGGAAGTCACGCATATGTGCCCGGTCGCCAAGGGCGCATATCATGGCCCTGCCCCGATCCCCGAAGAGGGGAAGTGGGTGCAGGCCAAGCAGATCGGAGACATCTCCGGCTTTACCCACGGCGTGGGCTGGTGCGCGCCCCAGCAGGGTGCCTGCAAGCTGACGCTCAACGTCAAGGACGGCATCATCGAAGAAGCGCTGGTCGAGACCCTCGGCTGCTCCGGCATGACGCACTCCGCGGCCATGGCCTCGGAGATCCTGATCGGCAAGACCCTGCTCGAGGCGCTCAACACCGACCTCGTCTGTGACGCGATCAACACCGCCATGCGTGAGCTGTTCCTGCAGATCGTCTACGGCCGCACCCAGAGCGCCTTCTCCGAGGGCG
>CAMJQX010000235.1 GCA_946408145.1 uncultured Clostridia bacterium | reverse complement strand
TATAGTTGATGCCGAGACGGGCAAACTCGATCTGGCGCGGCTTGATGCCGGGGATCGATACGTTGTTCACCACCCAGTCGTACAGCGGGCGGTGGTCCTCATACTCGAGCGAGCACAGGGAGTGCGTGATGCCCTCGAGCGCGTCCTGGATCGGGTGGGCAAAGTCGTACATCGGGAAGATGCACCACTTCGTGCCCTGGCGGTGGTGCTCGATGTAGCGGATGCGGTAGAGCACAGGGTCTCGCATGTTGAAGTTGCCGGAGGCGAGGTCGATTTTGGCGCGCAGGGTGTATTTGCCCTCAGGGAATTCACCCTTTCTCATGCGCTCGAAGAGATCGAGGTTTTCCTCGACGGGCCGGTCGCGCCAGGGGCTGACGGCGGGGCGCGTCGTGTCGCCGCGGTATTCGCGGAACTGCTCGGGCGTCAGCTCGCAGACATACGCGAGGCCCTTTTTGATCAGCTCGACGGCATACTCGTAAGTTTTCTCAAAATAGTCGGAGCCGTAGAAGAGTCTGTCGCCCCAGTCAAAGCCGAGCCAGTGGATGTCCTGCTGGATCGCCTCAACGTATTCGGTGTCCTCCTTGGCGGGGTTCGTGTCGTCAAAGCGGAGGTTGCACAGGCCGCCGAAGTGCTCCGCGGTGCTGAAATCGATGGTCAGAGCCTTGCAGTGGCCGATGTGGAGATAACCGTTCGGCTCGGGCGGGAAGCGGGTGTGGACCTGCATGCCGTAGCAGCGGTTGCCCTCGCTCAGATCTTCCTGTACAAAGGCTTCGATAAAGTTTCTGGTCGTGATTTCTTCCATCTCTCTATCACTCCTGTGAAAAAAATACTTTGTTATTATAAACGATAGCCGGATAAAATACAAGAATAAAGAAGATATGAAAAAGAGAATTCAAGAGCCTATGCATTATCGTTGCGAAGAAAGCCGCGCTGTGATAAGATGACGGCAGAATAAAAAAGACAGGAGAGATCGCAATGGATCAGATCTATGACGTGATCATCATCGGCGGCGGCGCGGCGGCGGCCTCGGCCGTCCTGACGCTGAAAAACCGCGGCAAATCGACGGCGGTGGTCTCCAACAGGGCGGAGACGGGGAGCCTGTATAAAGCCGAGCAGATCACCAACTATCCCGGCCTTCCTCCGATGAGCGGAGCGGAGATGAGCGCTCTGTTCCGCCGCCAGATCGAAGAGGCGGGCGCACTGCTCATCGAGGGGCGCGCGATCTCAGTCATGCCGATGGAGGACATGTTCGGCGTCGCCGTGGGCAGCGATTACTATATGGCAAAGTCGCTCATCCTCAGCCCCGGCATCACGCGCGAGAAGCTCTATCCCGGCGAGGCGGAGTATCTCGGCCGCGGCGTCAGCTACTGCGCGACCTGCGACGGCATGCTCTATCGCGGGAAGACGGTCGCTGTCGTAGGCGGCGGCGAGGAAGCCCGCCGCGACGCGGACTTTCTGGAGGGCATCGGCTGCACGGTGCTCCGCTTTGAAAAAAACGGGCGCTATGAGATCCGCGGCGGCCTGAAAGCGGACACGCTCGTGTTCGGCGGCGAGGAATACAATGCAGACTGCATCTTCATCATCAAGGACACGGTCTCCGTGACCAAACTGGTTCCGGGCCTTGTGTATGAAAACGGGGCTATCGTCGTGGATCGGAGAATGCAGACCACGGTGCCCGGCGTCTTTGCGGCCGGCGACTGCACCGGCAAGCCCTATCAGCTGGCAAAGGCTGTCGGAGAGGGCAATGTCGCGGCGCTTTCCGCCTGCGACTGGCTGGCCGAAAAGCAGGCTTGAGATCTTCAATCCGCGTTTTGTCGAAATTGTCGGAGGCTATCTGCGTTCTTTTTGCTGAAAAAGGCGCGGATCCGCTTGACAAAGTGACGTGATCGGCGCTATAATCCAAATGTTTTCAGCGCAATGACGAACAGGAGTAGATCTGACGGCGGATCACAGAGAGGGGACGGGCGGTGCGAGTCCCTGTGAAGCGGGGTCGAAGGTCGGTTCTGAGCGTCCGGGGGGAAGGGGAGACCTGCGTAGTCCCGGCGTGCGGTTCGCGTTAAGGACCGATAGAGTGCCGCCGAGAGGCGGAATTCAGGTGGTACCGCGGTATGTTTATCGCCCTGAGACGGAAACGTCTCAGGGCGTTTCTGATTCTGAATCAGGAGGGAAGAATATGAGAGAGCTTCCGAAAGTGTACGAACCGAAAAAGGTCGAAAAGAAAATCTATGACTTCTGGATGGACGGCGGCTGGTTCAAGGGCGTGATCGACCCTGAGAAAAAGCCCTTCTCCATCGTCATGCCGCCCCCGAACGTCACGGGGCAGCTGCACATGGGCCACGCGCTGGACGCGGCGCTGCAGGACATCCTGACGCGCTACAAGCGCATGCAGGGCTATGCCGCGATGTGGCTGCCCGGACAGGACCACGCGGGCATCGCCACGCAGATCCGCGTCGAGCAGGAGCTGCGCGAGAAGGAGGGCCTGACCCGCTATGATCTCGGCCGTGAGAAGTTCCTTGAACGTGTCTGGGACTGGAAGCACCAGTACGGCAACCGCATCATTGAGCAGCAGAAGAGCATGGGCGTCTCCTGCGACTGGGACCGCAACCGCTTCACCATGGACGAGGTCTGCGCCAAGGCCGTCCGCGAGACCTTCTGCGACCTCTACGAGAAGGGCCTGATCTACAAGGGCAGCCGCATCATCAACTGGTGCCCGCACTGCCGCACCGCCCTGT
>CAMJQX010000234.1 GCA_946408145.1 uncultured Clostridia bacterium | reverse complement strand
GGGCGACGCCGAGGGCAGCATGAACGCCGCCAACATCCTCAAGCCCGCCCTGTCCAGAGGCGAGATCCAGGTCATCGGCGCGACCACCTTCACCGAGTACCGCAAGCACATCGAGAAGGATTCCGCGCTCGAGCGCCGCTTCCAGCCCGTCACGGTCAGCGAGCCCTCGATCGAGGACAGCATCGCCATTATGAAGGGCATCGCGCACTACTATGAGGAGTACCACGGGGTGGAGATCTCCGACGAGATGTGCCGTCAGGCGGTGCTGCTGTCCGAGCGCTACATCACCGACCGCTTCCTGCCCGACAAGGCCATCGACCTGATCGACGAGGCCTGCTCCGACGTCAACCTCAAGGACGAGGGGATCAAGCGGAGGATGCTCGCCGAGCGGGATCTGGAGAACATCCGCTTCGAGCGCGAGGCGCTGATGAGCGACAGCAAGGAGACCGACCCGGAGAAGCTGGACCAGCGCTACGCCCGCATCGCGGAGCTGCGCAGCAAGGAGATCAAGCTCGAGCAGGAGCTGGACGCGCTGAAAAAGGCAGGCCGCCCGCAGCTCAGGGTCGACAATCTCGCGCGGATCATCGAGCTCTGGACCAAGATCCCGGCGAGCTCCATCAAGGAGGATGAGCTGGAGCGGCTCGCAAAGCTCGACGAGCGCCTCAAGGCCCACATCGTGGGGCAGGATGAGGCCGTCGACGCCGTGTGCGCCGCCATCCGCCGCAGCCGCGTGGGTCTCAAGGTCAAACGCAAGCCCGTGTCCTTCATCTTTGTGGGCGGCACCGGCGTGGGCAAGACCGAGCTCGTCAAGCGGCTCGCCGCCGATATGTTCGACTCACCGGAGAGCCTGATCCGTCTGGATATGTCCGAATTCATGGAGAAGTTCTCCGTCTCGCGCATCATCGGCTCACCCCCGGGCTACGTCGGCTATGACGAGGCCGGACAGCTGACCGAGAAGATCCGCCGCAAGCCCTACAGCGTGGTGCTCTTCGACGAGATCGAGAAGGCGCACCCGGACGTGATGAACATCCTGCTGCAGATCCTCGACGACGGCCGCATCACCGACGCGCAGGGCCGCACGGTAAACTTTGAAAACACCATCGTCATCATGACCACGAACGCCGGCTCGAATACCAAGACCGGCAGCGTTGGCTTCGGCGGGACGCTCAGCGACATGAGCCGCGAGCGCGCGATGAAGGCGCTGGGCGAATTCCTGCGGCCGGAGTTCATCAACCGCGTGGACGAGGTCGTCTGCTTCAACCAGCTCACGGAGGAGAATTTCCGCGGCATCGCCCTGCTCATGCTCGGCGAGGTGCGCGACGTGCTGGCCGAGAAGAATCTGGAGCTCCGCTGGGATGACTCTCTGGTAGATTATCTGGTCAGGAAGGGTTACTCCGTCACCTACGGCGCGCGCAATCTGCGCCGTCTCATCCAGAAGGAGATCGAGGATGAGATCGCAGCGGAGATGATCGCGAAGCGCGGCGAGGGCGTGAAGACCGTGGCGCTGTCCGCCGGAGAAGAGAAAGTGGAGGTCAAATGCGAATGAACCACATCGAGATCATCCGTGGCGACATCACGAAGCAGGCCGTTGACGCCATCGTCAACGCCGCCAACTGCTCCCTGCTCGGGGGCGGCGGCGTGGACGGCGCGATCCATCGGGCTGCGGGGCCGGAGCTGCTGGCCGAGTGCCGGACGCTGCACGGCTGCAAGACCGGTAAGGCCAAGATCACGAAAGGCTACCGCCTGCCCGCCAGATACGTCATCCACACGCCCGGCCCGATCTGGTACGGCGGGGACAGCGGCGAAGAGGAGCTGCTGGCCTCCTGCTACCGCTCCTGCCTGGAGCTCGCGAGCGAGAACGGCTGCCGGACCGTGGACTTTCCGTCCATCAGCACAGGCGTCTATCACTTCCCGCTGGACCGTGCCTCCCGGATCGCCGTCGGCACGATCAAAGCGTATCTGGACGAGCACCCGGAGATCGAGCGGGTGCGCATGGTCTGCTTTGACGCGCGCACCGAGGCTGCCTACGCCGCGGCGCTGGCGGAGCTCGGATGAAGACGCTGCTGGTCAGCGCCTGCCTGCTGGGCTTCGCGTGCAAATACAGCGGCGGCGGCAACGCCCTGCCGGAGGAGACGCTGAGGGCCCTGCGCGCGCGGTATCGCCTGATCCCGGTCTGCCCCGAATGCGCGGGCGGCCTGCCCGTGCCGCGGACGCCCGCGGAGCGGCGGGGAAGAAGGGTCGTGGATCGCGGCGGCAGAGACGTGACGGCGCAGTACGAGAAGGGCGCGCTGGTCGCTCTGCGGCTCGCGCGGATGTACGGCTGCGAAGCGGCGCTGCTGAAGGAGCGCAGCCCCTCCTGCGGCAGCGGGGAGATCTATGACGGGAGCTTCAGCGGCAGGCTTGTCCCCGGTTACGGCAGGGCGGCGGAGCTGCTGCGCGAGACCGGCACCGCCGTATACGGCGAGGGCCGCGTCGGCGAGCTTCTGAGCGATGAAGATGCAGAAGATGCAAAAGAGGCGGGGGACGCGTGATGCGTCCCCCGCCTCAGCTCGCGTACCGACAGTATTCGATCCGGAGCTGCCTTCGCAAAGACCCATATCGAACAAAAGCACCGCCTCTCGGCGGTGCTTTTGCTTGTCTGTGCTGCACCGAATGGTGTCCGGAAAAAATGAGTATTCCGCATTATTCCCGCATTCCTTTTTCTACAGCATTTGCGATACTTCGCAACCTGCTGACGGAACTCATAGCGTTGGTAAT
>CAMJQX010000233.1 GCA_946408145.1 uncultured Clostridia bacterium | reverse complement strand
CCTCGCTGTCCCGGTCGGGGATGATGAGGCAGTTGAGCTGCCCGTCGTCCTTCAGAACGCAGCCGCCGTCGATGCTGACGATCTTTTTGTCCCGATCCACGATCGGATTGGCGCAGACGCGGTCCTGCCCGTAGAGCATCACGGGCCAGTGGCCCACGATCACCCATTTGTCAAAGCGCAGGCCCTGGGTCAGGAAGCTGTCGCAGTGGTTGAGCTCGCCCGCCGTGTGCTCTTCGAGCGGTTTGTCGGGCCGCATGGAGGCGTGGGCGAAGACGAAGCGCTCGGTCTCGATCGCGTCGGGGAGGGAGGCGAGGAAGTCAAACTCCTCCGCATAGCGCCGGCGGAGCTCTCCCTTGGCCTCCGTGAGGCTCTCGAGCTCAAAGGGGTCGATGCCGGAGGCGTTGCACATGTCCCACAGCAGGCCGCTTTTTCGCCACAAAAGATAGCGCATCACGTGCTCGTCTCCGCGCACTGGCCAGTCGGGCGAAAAGATCTCGGCCCAGCCGTCGCAGTTGCCGAGCACGGCGTGGGCATTGCCGCGCGCGCAGAGCGCCATCACGATGCGCAGTGTGCGCAGGCTCTCTTTCCCCTTCTCCAGAAAGTCACCGTCGATGATGAGCTCATCCCGGTCGGAGAAGCCCGCCCGGCGCAGCACGCCCTCCAGATAGGGGACGTTGCCGTGGATGTCGGAGATCACGAGGATCCGGCGGCCCGCCGGGATCTCCAGCCTCTCGATGCGCGCTTTCCGCTCAGGCATCGTCCCGCACCCCCAGCTTTTTCTCCATCAGCAGCAGCTTGCCGTGCCCGCCGCCCTCGCTGCCGATCTGCCGGAAACCCTCCCGCAGATAGAAGGCGAGCGCGGTCTCGTTGTCCTCGGCCACATGCAGGCGGAGGGCGTTCCGGCCCTCGGCCTTGAAGAACGAGTAGGCCCGCGCGAGCAGCTGCACACCGCAGCCCTTCCCGCGGTACGCCGGCTCCAGATACAGCAGGCTCACCCAGCCGCAGCCGCAGCGCTTGCCGCGCAGCGGATCCAGATCCAGCAGGCCCGCGCTCTGCTCGTCCTCATAGAAGCGCAGCACCGCCTCGGGCCGCACCCGCAGGTGGCCGCGGGCGGCTTCAAAATAGGGCTCCGGGGAGAAGCCCTCGAGATCGCCGTGGGCGAAGCGCCAGGCGTCGGCATAGCAGGATTCGTAGTACTTGCGATCCTCCCTCGGCGACAGCGGCGCGCCGCGCAGGTCCCCGGCCCTGCGCCAGGTGATGCGGCTGCCCTCGCTCAGGTGGGAGACGTCGTTGATGTATTCGGCCGCAAAGCGCCCGTCCTCCCAGCGCAGGAGGCTGACCGCCGTGTTGCCGGAGATCGGCAGCTGCGACACCTCCTTCAGGGAGATGCCGAGGATGCGGCTGAGGAGGCAGCGGATCGTGACGCCGTGGCTGACCACGGCCACGCGCTGACCCTCGTGCCGGCGGGCGATCGCCTCCAGCGCGGGCCAGGCGCGCCGCGTCACGTCCGCGCAGGTCTCGGCCCCGTCGAGCCGCCAGGCGTCGGGATCCGTGATGAACAGGCGGATCGACTCCGGGTCCTCCCACTTGAGGTCGCCGAAGAAGCGCCCCTCCCAGGGACCGACGTTCAGCTCGCGCAGGGCCGGGTCGGTGCGGATGGGCAGGCGCCCCCATCGCGCCGCCGCACCGGCGGTGAGCCGGGCGCGGTAGAGGTCGCTGGCGTAGACGGCGTCGAGCGGGATGCCGCGAAAGCGCTCGGCCAGCTCTTCGATCTGCCGCCTGCCCAGCGCGGTCACGCCCCCGTCCCAGTGCCCCTGCATCATGTGATAGCGATTCCCCTCGGCCTGGGCGTGACGGATCAGATAGATTTCAGTCATTTTTTCGCTCCGCAGCAGTTTGGAACGGCCTTGTAGTACTTGACCGTTCGCGTCGAATCAAGTATAATATACAAGTATCCTTGTGCCCTGCTGTATTCCTGTGCATAAATGTGTTCTGCCTCATTATAGCCGCTTTTCGGGCGGCAGACAAGAGGGTTTAGGAGAAAGCAATGGTAAGAGCGGCGGTTCTCGCATCCGGAGAGGGCTCCAAACTGCAGACCATCCTGGATGCCGTCAGTCAAAACGAGATACCGAATATCGAGCTGGTGGCGGTCATCTGCCCCCAGCGGGACGCCTATGCCATGAAGCGTGCGATCAGTGCCGAGATCCCCGCCTATTTCGTGGATCCGGAGCTCTTCCCCACCAATACGAGCCACAGCATGGCCATGGCCAACAAGCTCAAGGACATGGATATCGAGCTGGTCATCCTGGCCGACTACGGGCGGCCTCTGGGCGTGATCCCCTACCAGTTCCGCAACCGCATCATCGGCACCTGCCCGCTGCTCTACCCGGCCTTTGACGGGCAGGAGCTCGATCCGATCCGCGCCGTGCTGGAGCGCGGCGTGAAGATCACCGGGGCGACGGCCTATTTTGCCGACGGGGACGGCGGCGTAGGCGGCATCATTCTGCAGAAGGCCGTTGAGGTGCTGCCGGAGGACACGATGGAGAGCCTTGCGCAGCGCGTGACGGAGGACGGCGAACGGGAGCTGCTGCGGCAGGCCGTTTCGCTCTACTGCGCCGGGCGGCTGCAGATCCGCGGCAAGCGCGTCATGATCCGGAAAGAGGAGAAGGACGAATAGGCGCGGCGTGCGATACATTTCATAATGATCAACGCGGAGATCCGAAGGGATCTCCGCGTCTCTCTTTTTATAACTCTTTTT
>CAMJQX010000232.1 GCA_946408145.1 uncultured Clostridia bacterium | reverse complement strand
CGGCTATACCTATTTCTGCGAGAGCGTCTATCCGGAGCTCTACGAATGCGAAGAAAGCCCGGCCTCCTCCTGAGGCCGGGCTCAGACTGCAGACAAACCCAACGCGACCGGAATGGACGCGCATGGGGAGAGCGCGAGAGGGGATTGGTTATTCCCTCTCGCAGTTCAATCTCAGCAAAAACAGGAACATATTCGAATGTTTCTGTTTTTGCCTGTCAAGCTGTCGACACTTTGTCGACAGCTTGACGGATCACCCCCGGCAGTCGGCCGGGGGTGATCCGTTTTCTGTGTTGAGCCGCTCATATACCGGCGCTGTCAGACTGCGCGGAAAGCGCGTCCCGCACGAGCTCCAGTCGCAGCGAATCTCCGTCGACGCGGGCGCGGAGCCTGTCACCCGGGACGGCCTTTCCCTCGAGCAGCAGCTCCGCCGCCGCGTCCTCGATGCTGCGCTGCAGCATGCGGCGCAGCGGTCTCGCGCCGTAATTCTCGTCGCAGCCCTGCCGCGCGAGCCACGCCAAGGCAGCCGCGTCCGTCTCCAGCGTGAGGCCGCGCGCTTCGAAGCGCCGCCGCATCCGCTCCAGCAGCAGCTCCGTGATGCGCAGCAGCTCTTCCTTCCCCAGGCGGTGGAACACGATGGTCTCGTCCACGCGGTTGAGGAATTCCGGCCGGAAGGTGCCGCGCAGCTCCTCCAGCACGCGCTCGCGCATGGTCTCCTCGTCCAGCGCGCCGCCGGTGTTGAAGCCGAGCGGACTGCGCCCCTCGGTGATGAAGCGGGCGCCGATGTTGGAGGTCATGACGATCAGCGCGCTGCGGAAGTCCACCCGGCGGCCGCCCGCGTCGGTCAGGTGTCCGTCGTCGAGGATCTGCAGCAGCAGGCTCCAGATGTCCTCGTGCGCCTTTTCGATCTCGTCGAAGAGCACCACGGACCATGGCCGTCTGCGCAGCTGCTCGGTCAGCTGGCCGCCATCGTCGTAGCCCACGTAGCCGGGCGGCGAGCCGAGGATGCGGCTGACGCTGTGCTTCTCCATATATTCGGACATGTCCAGCCGGATCACGGCCGACTCGTCGCCGTAGACGGCCTCTGCCAGCGCGCGGCAGAGCTCGGTCTTGCCGACGCCCGTGGGGCCGAGGAAGAGGAAGCTCCCCACGGGCCGCCCCGGATCCCGCAGACCGACCCGGCTGCGGCGCACGGCGCGGGCCACGGCGGCCACGGCCTCGTCCTGCCCGACGACGCGCGCCTTCAGCCGCTCCTCCAGATCGAGCAGGCGGGCGCTCTCCCCGCGGTCGAGGCCCGTGACCGGGATGCCTGTCCAGAGCGAGACCACCTTCGCCACGCTCTCCCCGCCGACGCGGTAGCCCTCGTTCTGCCCGGCGACCCGCAGGGAGGCCGCCGCCTCGTCGAGCAAGTCGATGGCCTTGTCCGGCAGGAAGCGGTCGTGGATATAGCGCCGCGACAGGTCGACGGCCGCGGCCAGCGCCTCGTCGGCGATGCGCACGCCGTGATGCAGCTCCAGCGCCGGGCGCAGGGAGCGCAGCATTTCCAGCGTCTGCTCCCGCCCCGGCTCCGAGATCTGCACGGGCTGGAAGCGCCGCTCCAGCGCCGCGTCCTTTTCGATGTGGCGGCGGTACTCCTCGGGCGTCGTGGCGCCGATGATCTGCACCTCGCCGCGGCCGAGGGCGGGCTTGAGGATGTTGGCCGCGTCGATGGCGCCTTCCGCGCTGCCCGCGCCGATGATCGTGTGCAGCTCGTCGATGAAGAGGATCACGTCGCCGGCGCGCTTGACGTCCCTCAGCACGGATTTGACGCGCTCCTCGAAGTCGCCGCGGTACTTGGTGCCTGCGAGCATCGCGGGGATGTCCAGCGAGACGATGCGCTTGCGGCGCAGCGGCTCCGGCGCGTCCCCCCGCGCGATGCGCAGGGCCAGACCCTCCGCGACGGCTGTCTTGCCCACGCCTGGCTCGCCGACGAGGACGGGGTTGTTCTTGCTGCGGCGGGAGAGGATCTGCACGGCGCGGCGGATCTCGGCGCCGCGGCTGACCACCGGGTCGATGCGCCCGGCGGCCGCAAGCTCGGTCAGATCCCGGCTGTACTGATCCAGCACGCGCGTCTCGGCGCGGCGCAGCGTGCGCGAAAGCCCCGGCTGCGCCCGGCTGTCGGGGGAGGGGGCGCCGAACACGTCCACGATATCGGTGTACAGATCGTTGGGCTCCAGCCCCAGCTCACGCAGCAGCGCGGTACCGCCGCAGTCCGGCTGGCGCAGGATGCCGAGAAGCAGGTGCTCCGTCCCGATATAGCCCTGACGCAGTACGGCGGCCTCCGCCGCGGCGCGCTCCACCGCCTGCCTGGCGTGCTCGCTGAGGCCCCGCTGCGGCCGGCAGGGGCAGCCGCGCCCCAGCCGCTCGACAAGGCCGCGCCGCAGGGCGTCGCCCTCCAGCCCATAGCGCCGCAGGATCGTTCCGCCGAGGCTGTCTCCCTCGGCCAGCACGCCCAGCAGCAGGTGCTCCGTGCCGACAAAGCTGTGCCCCAGCTCCCCGGCGGCGCGTCCGGCCCGCTCGATGGCCTGCTCGGCCCGGACGGTGAATTTCTCGTTGCTTTTCATGACCTTCCTCCCTCCGCGGCGCCGTCAAATAATCGTAATATCAGCATGATCGTGATCATCTTATCGCGGCCGGTCCGCCGAAAACGGCGAATCTCCGCTGCGCCCGGAAGGATTATCTCCATAAAAGGAATACTTTAGAAACGCCCGAAAAAAATAATCGTTGATTTTT
>CAMJQX010000231.1 GCA_946408145.1 uncultured Clostridia bacterium | reverse complement strand
AACTTGCGGCCGAACATCTCAAAGGAGACGTCGGGATCGACGTTGGGGCAGAGCGTGTCCATGTTCACGCAGATCTCCTGCCACTTGTCGTAGTTGCGCGCGGCGGTCTGGCCGGGGTATTTGCAGCCGGGTCCGGGCATCGTGTTGCCGCAGGCGCGGCCGTTGCAGACGGGGCAGGCCTTGCAGAACGGGCCGATCTGTCCGCGGGCGGCGGCCAGCACTTCATTGTAAGTCATGTTATTCGCTCCTTTTTCAGCATTTTTGAGCTGTATTTTGCCGTTTATGCATGTCCATTATCCCGCACGGAGCGGATAAAGTCAAGAGAAGGATAACGGAAAGAAAGCCGGGCATCCGCAAATGCCCGGCTCAAAACCGAAAACTCAAAACTGCGGCGGAGCCGCCACGCCCGTGCCGTCGAAAGCGGGGATCATCTCCTCGGTCGCGGCCTCCGGCTCCTGGCAGTAGCCCTCCAGCCCAAGGCGGCGCATGTAGGCGATCAGGTTGTCGTTCGTCTCGGAAGAAATGCGCGCCTGCAGCTCGGGAAAGCGCTCGAGCCCCGGCATGGGCGTGTACTGGCTCATCAGCGAGAAGAGCACGCTCCCCGCCGGAAACTCCTCTGCCGCAAAGTCCATCACGTCCATCGCGGCCAGCTCCTGCCCGGGCAGGATCAGATGCCGGATCAGCACGCCGGAGAGCAGGAGCCCCTCCGCGTCGAGCCGCACCGGCCCGCGCTGGCGGTACATCTCCCGGATCGCGGCGCGTGCCGTCTCCGGGTAATCCGCCGCCGCGCTGTAGCGCCGGGCGGGCTCGGCCTTCCAGTATTTGAAATCCGGCATGTAGACCTGCACCAGCCCTTCGAGCAGGCGCAGCGCCCCGACGCTCTCGTAGCCCGAGCTGTTCCAGACCACCGGGATGCCCAGCTCCAGCCCGTCGAGCGCCTCTGCGATGGGGCGGACGAAGTGGCTGCCGGTGACGAGGTTGATGTTGTGTACGCCCGTGTCCCGCAGACGCAGCAGGACGCCGCGCAGCTCCGGGACGCTCAGCGTCTGCCCGACGCTCTTCCGGCTGATCTCCCGATTCTGGCAGAATACACAGCGCAGACTGCAGCCGGAGAAAAACACGGCGCCGGAGCCGCGCGTGCCGCTGATGCAGGGCTCCTCCCCGAAATGCGGGGCGGCGCGGGTCACGCGGGGCAGCGCGGGGCTCAGGCAGACGCCGCCCGCGTCCTCCTTCGTTCGCCGCGCGCCGCAGCGGCGGGGGCAGTCGTTGCAGAGATCGTCCATAGTTCCTCCCGAAGAAAAGCACCCTGTTCAAAATGACAAGAAATTCAGCGTTTGCGACAACGATTATACCCTCAATTTGTGTATTCTGCAAGAACTTGAAAAAAGCCTGAAAAAATACATGATTTTTAGATTTTTTGTGCTAAAATGTTGCCGAAGCGGATAAAGTAATGCGTAAAGGGAACGGAGGCGAGGCTTGTGCTGGACATCGTTCTGGTCGAACCGGAGATCCCGCACAACACCGGCGCCATCGCCCGCACCTGTGCCGCCACCGGCGCCCGCCTGCATCTGATCAAGCCCCTCGGCTTCGACATCTCGGACAAGGCTGTCAAGCGCTGCGGACTGGATTACTGGTATCTGGTCGACATCAGCGTGTACGAAAACCTGAACGAGTTTTTCGAAGAGCACGGGGATCGCGATCTCTTCCTTGCCACCACCAAAGCGCCGCACCCCTATCACGAGGCGGATCTCAGCGGGGACGTGACGCTGATGTTCGGCAAGGAGACGGCGGGGCTTCCGGAGTGGCTGCGTGAGAAATATCGCGAGCGCTGCATCCGCATCCCCATGATTTCCGAGGCGCGGAGTCTGAACCTCTCGAACTCCGTCGCCGTCCTGGCCTACGAGGCGCTGCGCCAGCAGGGCTTCCCCGGCCTGCTCGAGACCGGGAGCATGAAAACCGGGCAGAGCATGCAAAAGAAAAACATTTATTAAGGAGGATACAACATGAACTACAGCAAAAAGACCATCTGTGATGTTGACGTCAAGGGCAAGAAGGTCCTGCTCCGCTGCGACTTCAACGTCCCTCAGGACAAGAAGACCGGCGAGATCACCAGCAACAAGCGCATCGTCGCCGCCCTGCCCACGATCAAGTATCTGCTTGATAACGGCGCCGCCGTGATCGCCTGCTCCCACCTGGGCAAGCCCGTCGCCACCTTTGAAGGCTATGTGAAAAAGCAGGTCGAGAAGGGCAAGAACGAGGCCGACATCACCCGCGAGGAGTGGGAGAAGTCCCTCAAGAAGCTGACTCTGGCCCCCGTCGCCCAGCGCCTGAGCGAGCTGCTGGGTCGGGAAGTGATCTTCGCGTCCGACACCATCGGCCCCGACGCGCAGGCCAAGGCCGCCGCGCTGCAGCCCGGCCAGCTCCTGCTGCTTGAAAACCTCCGCTTCGCCAAGGGCGAGACCAAGAACGATCCCGCTTTCGCCAAGGCCCTTGCCGACATGGCGGAAGTCTTCGTGTCCGACGCCTTCGGCACCGTGCACCGCGCCCACGCCTCCACCGCCGGCGTCGCGGCCTACCTGCCCGCCTACTCCGGCCTGCTTGTCGACAAGGAGCTGTCCATCATGGGCAAGGCGCTCGACAACCCCGTGCGTCCCTTCGTGGCCGTGCTTGGCGGCGCCAAGGTCTCCGACAAGATCGCCGTCATCAACAACCTCCTTGAGAAGGCCGACACCATCATCATCGGCGGCGGCATGGCCTACACCTTCAAGAAGG
>CAMJQX010000230.1 GCA_946408145.1 uncultured Clostridia bacterium | reverse complement strand
TTGGTATCTGGAAAACAGAGACTGGTGGGAGCCGATCATCTCCGGCGAATATACGAAATACTACGAAAAAATGTACGGCAATCGCTGAAACGCCGCATGCCTCCGCGGCCGGAAGCAGACTGCATCAATTAAAAATACAAAGGAGCGGGCCGAAGCCCGCTCCTTTACTATTGCATTGTGTTTTTCGGGATCACACCACGCCCTGGGCCATCATGGCCTGGGCCACCTTCAGGAAGCCCGCGACATTCGCGCCGACCATCAGGTCGCCCGGCTTGCCGCACTCGACAGAGGCGTCATAGCAGGCCTTGTAGATGTTCTTCATGATGCCCTGCAGCTTCTCGTCCACTTCTTCGAAGCTCCAGCTCATGCGGATGGAGTTCTGGCTCATCTCCAGACCGGAGGTGGCGACGCCGCCGGCGTTGGAGGCCTTGCCGGGGCTGTAGAGCAGGCCGTTGGCCTTCACGACCTCGATGGCCTCGGGAGTCAGCGGCATGTTGGCGCCCTCGAAGACGGCCATGCAGCCGTTGTCGACCAGGGCCTGCGCGCCCTTCTCGTCCATCTCGTTCTGGCTGGCGCAGGGATGCGCGATGTCGCACTTGACCGTCCAGATATTGCGGCAGCCCTCATGGTACTCGGAGCCGGGCACCTCGTCGGCATAGACGGAGATGCGGGCGCGTCTCTTCTGCTTGATGTCGAAGAGCTTCTTCAGATCGACGCCCTTCGGATCGTAGATGTAGCCCTGAGAGTCGGACATGGCGACGACCTTGCCGCCGAGCTGGGTGACCTTCTCGGCGCAGTACTGCGCGACGTTGCCGGAGCCGGAGACCACGACGACCTTGCCCTCGTAGCTGGTGTTGGCCAGGTGCTTGAGCGCCTCGGCGGAGAAGTAGCACAGGCCGTAGCCGGTGGCCTGGGTACGGGCCAGGGAGCCGCCGAAGGTCAGGCCCTTGCCGGTGATGACGCCGCCCTCGAAGCGGTCGACGATGCGCTTGTACTGGCCGTACATGTAGGCGACCTCACGCGCGCCCACGCCGATGTCGCCGGCGGGAGTGTCGGTGAACTGGCCGATGTGGCGGTACAGCTCGGTCATGAAGCTCTGGCAGAAGCGCATGACCTCCGCGTCGGACTTGCCCTTCGGGTCGAAGTCGGAGCCGCCCTTGCCGCCGCCCATGGGCAGGGTGGTCAGGGAGTTCTTCAGGATCTGCTCGAAGCCGAGGAACTTCATGATGGAGAGGTTGACGGAGGGATGGAAGCGCAGACCGCCCTTGTAGGGGCCGATCGCGGAGTTGTACTGCACGCGGTAGCCGCGGTTGACATGAACGACACCCTCATCGTCCGTCCAGGGAACGCGGAACTCGATCACGCGCTCGGGCTCCACAAAGCGCTCGAGCAGAGAAGCCTTCTCCCACTCGGGATGCTTGTCGATGACCAGCTCCAGAGATTCAAAGACCTCGCGCACGGCCTGCAGGAACTCGGGCTCATGAGCGTCGCGCCGCTCGACGTCGGCATAGACTTTTTTCAGGTATTCGTTGGTGAACATGATGAATGCTGACCTCCTAAATATTTTTTCCGGAATGGGTCCTTTGTCAGTATAGCACAGCTTTTCCGGGAACACAACAAGATATTTGTGAATTGTCAATCAGCGGGACCTGTGCTATAATAGACTAAATTGTTAAAATGCCACAAATAAGGAGGAGAAAAATGGTCACAAAAACGAATTTCGGCGCGTATGCGCTCTATACGATCGAGGCTGGCGAGCTCGCGGTTTCGATCACGGCGCTCGGCGCAACGGTGACGAGCCTGCGCTATCGCGGTCGGGAGTGCGTGCCGAGCTATGACAGCCCGGAGGGTTATCTCGGCGGCTCGGCCTACCTCGGCGCCGCCATCGGACGCTACGGCAACCGCATCGCGGGCGCGCGCTTCACGCTGGGCGGCAAAGAGTATGTCCTGCCGGCCAACGAGGGGCCGAACCAGCTCCACGGCGGGCCCGATTCCTACGACCGCCGCGAGTGGTCTGCGGAGGTGCTGGACGACGCCGTGCGCTTCACGCTCTTCTCGCCGGACGGGGACAACGGCTTCCCCGGCGCGCTCACCGCGGCCGTGACCTACAGCGTCCGGGGCGGCACGCTGCGGCTGGACTTCGAGGGCGATTCCGACGCCGACACGGTCTACGCCCCCACGAGCCACATGTACTTCGACCTCTCCGGGCGGGAGAACTGCCTGGAGGCGGAGCTGCAGGTCAACGCCTCACACTATCTCGAGGTCGACGCCGGGCTGATCCCCACGGAGGTGACGCCGGTGGAGGGCACACGCTTCGATTTTCGCAGCATGCGGAAGATCGCCCAGGCCTATGACCACTGCTTCGTGCTCGACGGGGAGACAGCCTGCGTCCTGCGCGACGGCGGCGTCCGGATGACGCTTGCCACGGATCTCCCGGCGCTGCAGGTCTATACGGGCGAATTCCTGCCGGAGCCCTTCAAGCCCTTCGGCGCGGTCGCGCTGGAGCCGGAGAGCTTCCCCGACAGCCCCAACCGCCCGGATTTCCCGAGCACGCTGCTGCGCGCCGGGGAGCACTTCCACCGCTGGGCGGAGTACCGCTTTGAGGCCGTGTGACCCCGATCCGGGCGGAAAGCGCACAAAGAAAACACAGCCCCCTGACGCATGGCGTCGGGGGCTGTGTTCAAGCTGTCGACAAAGTGTCGACAGCTTGACAGGCAAAAACAGAAACATTTGAAAATGTTCCTGTTTGTGCATAAATTGAACTGCGAGAGGGAATAACCAATCCCCTCTCGCGCTC
>CAMJQX010000229.1 GCA_946408145.1 uncultured Clostridia bacterium | reverse complement strand
CGCGCAGCGCGGGGACGTTGTAGCCGTAGCCCTGCTGGCCGAATTCGCCGAAGCAGCTGAAATCCTGCCGGATCTGCGAGGGAGTCAGGCCGAGCTGACGGCCCAGCTCGAAGGAGGAGACCCGGCTGACGCCGCTCTCCGTCAGCTCATCCAGCTTTCGAAGATAGCGGGGCAGGCGGCGGATCACATTGTTGGAGACTTTCACGCGCTTCACAGGCAAATCTCTCCCTTGCTGCGTTTTTCTATTGTTAAGTATATCACACAATTCAAACGCTTTCAAGAAGGAATCCCACAGCGCGGAAGAGAGCTCTCAGCCCGCCAGGAAACGGATCAGATCGTTTTCCGAGCAGCCGGCCTCGCAGAGGACGCCGCTCATGGGGTCAAAATAAAACAATTCATTTCGGTAGCGATAGATCTCCAGCACGCCGCTGTCGGTGTTGATCAGATAGACGGGACTGAGCGGGAGCGCATCGGGGTCGACGTCCGACTCCCGGCCGTCCAGACAGAACAGCAGGGAGCTCATGCTGAGCTCGGCCTCATATTCCCCGGCGAGCAAAGCGCTCTCTTCCTCTGTCAGTTCTCCGTCCTCGGATATTTCCGCCCCGAAAATGACGTAATGGTTCTCATCCTCTTCATCCGGGATCGCGTTTTCTGCCGCTGCCGCAGCCTCGGTGTCCATGGTGACATACTCCGTCTCACCGTCGCTGCCCGCGTCCTTTCTGCTTTCGGCGTTCGCGAGCGGGGCCTCATACTCCGCCTCGGGCATTTCCATACTGTCCTCGGAGCCCTCGTCATAAGAGGCATACATGGCCCCGGCGGCCATCTGCGCCGTCAAGGCGGACTCTTCCGTGCGGCCGAGGGCGGTCAGCCGCGGCGCAAAGCCGATCACCAGAGCCAGGATCGCGGCCGCAGCCGCAACGCCGCTCCAGGGGATGCGCCGGTGATTGTGTTTCCACAGCTGTTCCCTGCGGATCTCGGCCATCACATTCTCCCGCAGACTCAACGGCGGTTCGTCGAGCTCGCCGCTCATACTTTCAGACAGTGCGGAGAAAGCGCGGTACATGGCGGAGCACTCCTCACATTCCGCCAGATGAGCCTGAAGCTCTTCCTCTTCCGTCTGCGTGAGGGTCTTATCTTCATCCAGAAGCCTGCTGATCAGCTCCTGGTAATACGTATGCTTGTTCATGGGGACTCAACCTCCTCTCGATGAACTTGACGTGAATGCATCGGGAATGTTCCCGTCCGCCAGAAGAAAGGCACAGAGCTTTTTGCGTGCCCGGAAGATGCGGGACTTGACCGTTCCGGGCTCAAGTCCGAGCGCCTCGCCGATCTCCTCGTAGCTCAGCCCCTGTATCTCGCGCAGCAGCAGGATCTGCCGCGCGTCCTCCGGCAGCTGCGCCAGCCCGCGCTGTACCGCGTCCCGCGTCAGCTTCTTTTCCAGTTCATCCTCCGGCAGGCGTCTGAGATCCGGCAGCTCCAGCTCGCCCTCCTCGCCGTCGTCATCCTCCATGGAGAGGGAGAAGCTCTGCCGCTTTTTCTGCTTTCGCAGGAAGTCGAGACAGACGTTGGAAACGATCCGATACAGCCAGACGGAAAACTTGCTGTCTCCCCGGAAGCTGTCGAGCGAGCTGTAGGCCTTCAGGAAAGCCTCCTGCGCCATATCCTCCGCGTCCTCGGGATTGCCTGTCATGCGAAGCGCGAGGTTGTATACGTTTTTCTCATAGGCCGCCACCAGGTACTCGAAGGCGTTTGCGTCGCCCCGCTGCACCCGCCGGATGACGGCCAGCTCCTGTTCTCTTGTCATGGTATGTCTCCCTTGCTTTCTGTCTCGGGGGATCGGCCCGCAGGGCCGGAGGGGCTTATTTCAAATCTCTCTTGATATCCTTTACGATCCTGTCGATGTCCGCCAGCGTCTCCACATGCACGAGCTGGCTGCGGTAAAAGCCGCCGTGCGGCACGCCGTGCAGGTACCACGGCATATGATGCCGTGCCTCCAGGCAGGCGATGCGCTCCCCGCTGTATTCGGCGAGGGCGCGGATCTGGGCGGCGGCCGTGTCCATCCGCTCGCTCAGCGGCGGCATTGGCGGCTCCTCCTCCCCGGCGAGCGCGGCAT
The DNA here is from genome assembly GCA_946408145.1 of uncultured Clostridia bacterium. Next base: position 689 of record CAMJQX010000229.1, on the reverse strand, counting down.
TGGCCTGCGCGAAGAGCCAGGGGTTGCCGAAGGCGCCGCGGCCGATCATGCACAGATCCGCGCCGGTGTAGCGCAGGATGTGCGCGGCGTCCGCGCCGCTGAACACATCGCCGTTGGCGGTGACGGGGATGGAGACCGCCCGCTTGACCTCCCGGATGATGTCCCAGTCCGCGCGCCCGGCGTACATCTGCACCCGCGTGCGCCCGTGCACCGCGATCGCGGCGGCCCCGGCGGATTCCATGACCTTCGCGAATTCCACCGCGTTGACGCTGCCGCCGTCCCAGCCCTTGCGGAACTTGACGGTCACGGGCCTGTCCACCGCGCGGCGGACGGCCTCGACGATGCGCCCGGCGAGCTCCGGGTCGCGCATCAGGGCCGAGCCGTCCCCGGCCTTGACGATCTTGCCGACCGGGCAGCCCATGTTGATGTCCAGGATGTCCGCGCCGGAGAGCTCGAGCGCCATGGGCGCCGCCTCGGCCATGACCTCCGGCTCGTGGCCGAAGATCTGCGCGGCGGCCGGGTGCTCGTCTTCGGGCATATAGAGCAGGGCTTTTGTCTTCTCGTCCCGGTAGACCAGCGCCTTCGCGCTGACCATCTCGGTCGTGGTCAGCGCCGCGCCCTGCGCCCGGCAGACCGCGCGGAACGCAAAGTCCGTCACCCCGGCCATCGGGCCGAGGACAACGCGGCCG
>CAMJQX010000228.1 GCA_946408145.1 uncultured Clostridia bacterium | reverse complement strand
CTCATCGACTTCAGCTACGGCTGGGGCATCTGGTGGAGCTGGGTCATCGCCTCCGCCGTGTTCGGCTGCCTGATGGGCTTTGCGTCCAAAAAGATCCGCCTTGACGAGGGTGAGTTTGAGAAGAAGGACGCCCTTCGCTTCAATCTCTTCCAGGTCGTCGGGCACGTGATCGCCTGGGGCCTGATCGCCCCGGTGCTGGACATTGTGATGTATGCCGAGCCCGCCAACAAGGTCTTTACGCAGGGCCTGGTGGGCGGCGCTTCCAACATCGTCACCACGGCCGTCGTGGGCACGCTTCTGTGCATCGCCTACGCCTCCGCCAAGCCCAGGAAGGGCAGCCTGAAGGAAGAAAAATGATCCGCCGTATCCCGGGCGGCCGCCGTGCCGCCCGGTTTTTTTAGTCTATGAACGATCCCGTCATTCAATTTGAACATTTCGGCTTCCAGTACCACGCCCAGTCCGAGCCGACGCTGTACGACATCAGCCTGACCGTGCGCCGCGGAGAGAAGATTCTGATCGCGGGGCCCTCCGGCTGCGGCAAGAGCACGCTCGGTCACTGCATCAACGGCCTGATCCCCTTCTCCTACCGCGGGGAGAGCAGCGGCAGCCTGCGCATCGTAGGGAAGGAGACAAAGACGCTGAGCATCTTCGAGATCTCCCGCCATGTTGGCACCGTCCTGCAGGACCCGGACGGGCAGTTCGTCGGCCTGACCGTGGCCGAGGACATCGCCTTCGCGCTCGAGAACGACTGCGTGCAGGAGCCGGCGCTGCATGACCGCGTGCAGAAGGCCGCCGCGATGGTAGACGTGGCGGATCATCTGCGCCACGCGCCGAACGAGCTGTCCGGCGGGCAGCGCCAGCGCGTCGCCCTCGCGGGCGTGCTCGTCGACGACGTGGACGTCCTGCTCTTCGACGAGCCGCTGGCCAACCTCGACCCCGCGACGGGCAAGGCCGCCATCGAGCTCATCGAGCAGGTGCAGCGCCAGACCGGCGCCGCGGTCGTCATCATCGAGCACCGGCTGGAGGACGTGCTGCACCGGGAGGTGGACCGCATCGTCCTCATGGGCGAGGGCCGCATCCTGGCCGACACGACGCCGGACAAGCTGCTCTCCGGCTCCTGGCTGCGCGACAGCGGCATCCGCGAGCCGCTGTATCTGACCGCGCTGCGCTACGCGGGCGTGGAGATCCGGGAGGAGATGGCGCCGCGCAGCATCGGCACGCTCCGCCTCACGGAGGAGGAGAAGGCGAAGCTGCGCGGTTGGTTCGCGGCCGTGCCCCCCGCCCCGGCGAAAGCGCCGCGTCCCGTGCTGCTGGACGTGCGGGAGCTGCATTTTGCCTATTCCGGCAGGGATCACGAGACCCTGCGGGGCGTCTCCGTCCGTGTCGAAAAGGGCGAGCTGCTGGCCATCGTCGGCCGCAACGGCGCTGGCAAGTCTACCTTCGCCAAGCTTGTCTGCGGCTTTGAGAAGCAGCAGAGCGGCACGCTTCTCTTTCACGGGGAGGATATGGCGGCGCTCTCGATCAAGGAGCGCGCCGACCGCATCGGCTACGTGATGCAGAACCCCAACCAGATGATCTCCAAGGTCATGATCTTCGACGAGGTGGCGCTGGGACTGCGCACACGGGGCGTCGCCGAGGACGAGGTGAAGCGCCGCGTGGAGGAGACGCTGAAGATCTGCGGGCTCTGGCCCTTCCGGAGCTGGCCGATCTCGGCGCTGAGCTTCGGGCAGAAAAAGCGCGTCACGATCGCGGCGATCCTGGTGCTGGAGCCGGAGATGATCATTCTCGACGAGCCGACCGCCGGGCAGGACTACCGCCATTACACGGAGATCATGGAGTTTCTGCTGGAGCTGCGCAGGCGCGGCATCACGATCGCCATGATCACGCACGACATGCACCTGATGCTCGAATACGCCGAGCGCGCCGTGGTCTTCTCCCGCAGCCGCATCATCGCCGACACCGACTGCGCCGCCGTGCTGACCGACCCCGCCATCATCGAGGAGGCCAGCCTCAAGGAGACGAGCCTCTACGCCCTCGCCCGCCTCTGCGGCATCGAGGACGGACAGGCCTTCGTGCGCCGCTTCATCGACTACGAGCGGACGGAGGTGCGGCCGTGACCAATATCTTCAACTACATCGACCGGCCCTCGCCGATCCACGATCTTACCGGCGCGACCAAGCTCGTGTGCCTGCTGCTCTGGAGCTTCGCCGCCATGACGACCTACGACACGCGGCTGCTGGTGCTGCTCGTCGTGCTCAGTCTGATCCTGTTTCGCATCTCGAAGATCCGCCTCGCCGACGTGCGCTTCATGCTGGGCTTTACGGCGGTGTTCATGCTGCTCAATAACCTCCTGGTCTTCCTCTTTGCGCCCCAGCACGGCGTGAGCCTCTACGGGACGAAGCACGTGCTCTTCTCCCTGGGCGGCAATTACGTCATTACCAAAGAGCAGCTCTTCTACCATCTGAACCTGTTTCTCAAATACCTGGCCTCCATCCCGGTGGTGCTGCTCTTTGTGTGCACCACGAACCCCAGCGAGTTTGCCGCGTCTTTAAACCGCATCGGCGTCAAATACTCCATCGCCTACTCGGTGGCCCTGGCGCTGCGCTACATCCCGGACATCCAGCGGGAGTATCACGAGATCTCCCAGGCCCAGCAGGCGCGCGGCATCGAGATGAGCAAGAAGGAAAGCCTCTTCAGCCGCTTAAAAAGCGCGAGCGCCATCCTGATTCCGCTGATCCTCTCCAGTATGGACCGGATCGAGGTCATCTCCAACGCCATGGAGCTGCGCTGCTTCGGCAAGAACAAAAAGCGCAGCTGGTACATGGCGC
>CAMJQX010000227.1 GCA_946408145.1 uncultured Clostridia bacterium | reverse complement strand
CGAAGAGCTTCTTGCTCATCAGCTCGTCCACCTTGCTGATCTTCTTGAAGTCCAGGACGTCCACCTTGTTGGCGCGCAGCTCCTCGCGGATGGCCTTCCAGATGCTCTCCATCAGGGTCTGCTGCTCGCGCGTGACGCGCAGCACCTCGGCGATCTGCGCGTCCGGCAGCAGACCGGAGAGCGGGTCGGTCTTGTCCGGGGTCAGCAGGGCGCGATGGGTCAGGATGCCGATGCGCACGCGGTAGAATTCCTCCAGGTTCGACTGGTAGATCATCAGGAATTTCAGCCGCTCCAGCAGCGGCACCGCCGGGTCGGCCGCCTCCTGCAGCACGCGCAGGTTGAAGGCCAGCCAGCTCAGCTCGCGGTTGACGAAGATGCTCTCCGGCGCGGCCTTTTTTTCGCTTTCGCTTTTTTTCTCTTTCGTTGCCATGTCAGTCTCTCTCTTTTTACGACAGGCGCGCCTCGATGGCTTTCTCCAGCGCGTCGATCACGATCGTCAGCGTCTTGATGCGGGCGTATTTCTTGTCGTTGGACTCGATGATGAACCAGGGGGCGTTCTCGGTGCTGGTCTTCTGCAGCATCTCGTCGACGGCCTCCTCGTACTGGGGCCATTTCTCGCGGTTGCGCCAGTCCTCCTCGGTCAGCTTCCACTGCTTTTCCGGGGTGTTCTGCCGGTCGTTGAAGCGTTCGAGCTGCGTGTCCTGGTCGATGTGGATCCAGAACTTCAGCACCACGGCGCCCCAGTCGGTGAGCTGGCGCTCGAACTCGTTGATCTCGTTGTAGGCGCGCTTCCAGTCGTCCTCCGAGCAGAAGCCCTCGAGCCGCTCCACCATGACGCGCCCGTACCAGGTGCGGTCGAAGATGCAGACGTGGCCGGTGCGGGGCAGCCGCGTCCAGAAGCGCCAGAGGTACTGGCGCGCCAGCTCGTGCGGCTCCGGCGAGGCGATGGGCATGACGTCGAAGCCGCGCGGATCCAGCGGGCGGGCGATGCGGCGGATGTTGCCGCCCTTGCCGGCGGCGTCCCAGCCCTCGTAGCAGAGGATCACCGGGATCTTCTTGCGGTAGATGACGTTGTGCAGCTCGCCGAGGCGCTTCTGCAGCTTCTTGAGCTGCTCGCGGTACTCCTCCTCCGTCAGCGCCGGGGAGAGATCGACCGCGGCGAGCTTCGGCATCCTGCGCAGCGGGAAGTCCTCCTCGAAGGGCTTGCCCACATAGCGGCCCTTCTCCAGCGCCCTGTCGATCATATCGGTCAGCAGGCGCAGCGCCTCGCAGGCCGAAGCGGTCTTCTTTCTGCCGTCGAGCACGTGCCAGGGGATGAGCTTGCCGGTCTTGTCCATGAAGGCCTCATAGGTCTCGCGGAAAAGCCCGTACTCGCTGTGCTGCCAGAGATCATCCGCCGAGACGCGCCATTCGGTCTCGTAGTTTTCCCGAAATTCACGGATGCGCTTTCGCTGCTCGTCCCGATCGATGTCGAGGAAGAGCTTGAGGATCAGATAGCCGCCGTCGCGCAGCTGCCGCTCGAACTCGTTGACCGCGCGCAGGCGGTTTTTGTACTCGTCCTTTGTGATCTCCCGGCGCATGAGCTTGCGCACGCAGTCCTCCATCCAGCCGGCGTCGTAGATCATGATCTTGCCGTTTTCCGGGATGGCCCTCGCGTAGGGGTAGAGGAAGGGATAGCGCGACTCCGCTTCCGGGTCGATCCTGTGCGTGGTGACGTTGTAAAAGCGCGGGTCGAGCTCGCTGATGAGCTCGTTGATCAGATTGCCCTTGCCGGCGGTGGCCCAGCCCTCCACCAGCACGATGATCGGCAGACCCTTGGCGCGGATCTCCTGCTGCTGCGACATCAGTTTTTCGCGCAGCGCCTTGAGCTCCGCCTTCAGCCGGGCTTTCTCCTCCCGTTTGGGGTCTTTTTCTTCCTTCGACATGCAGATCCGTCCTTTCCCATGTGTTGTACCGAGCTTGAAAGCGCTCCGGCCGAAGGAAAAGCCGAAAACGCTTCCAATATTGTAACTTTTATTTTACGATAGCCGCGGCTTGAAGTCAACAAAAAGCGTGACCGAAGCGTGCGGACAAAGGAAAGCGCCCCGCGGCAAAGCCGCGGGGCGTTGGTTCAAATTGTCTCGGATCGTCGGGAACGCGGGGATCAGACGGAGTCTTCCTCGGTCAGCTTTTCGATGTCTTCCGCTGTGCCGGAGACCGCGCCTTCCTCGGCCTTCTTTTCCAGCTTCGCCATGAAGATGGGGGAGAGGATGCCGATGATGCTCAGAATGATCAGCACCCAGCTGACCGGAGACTGGAAGAGGATGCCGATGCTGCCCTTGGAGATCCTCAACGCCTTGAGCAGGTTCTTTTCGCCGATGGGACCCAAAATCAGCGCAAGAACCACAGCGGCAGTGTTCAGATCCAGCTTGCGCATCAGGTAGCCCAGCACGCCGAAGATCAGCATGATATACACGTCGACCATATTGCGGTGGATCGCGTAGGAGCCGATCACACACAGGACCGTCACGCAGGGGATCAGGATCGCGTCGGACAGGCGGGAGATCTGCGCGAAGCCCCGGCAGCCCAGCAGGCCGATGCCCAGCATGAAGAACTGTACCAGCACGAAGCCGGCGAAGAAGGTGTAGGTCATGGGGGCGTACTTGCCGAAGAGTTCGGGGCCCGGGGTCAGGCCCTGGATGATCAGGCCGCCCATCAGCACCGCGGTGACGGACTCTCCCGGGATGCCCAGGGTCAGGGTCGGGATCAGGGAGCCGCCGGTAACGGCGTTGTTTGCCGCCTCGGAGCCGGCCACACCCTCGATGGAGCCCTTGCCGAACATCTCCTTGTGCTTGGAGAACTGCTTGGAGGTGTTGTAGCCCAGGAAGCAGGCGAT
>CAMJQX010000226.1 GCA_946408145.1 uncultured Clostridia bacterium | reverse complement strand
CCGAGGAAGAGGAAGGAGCCGATGGGCCGGTTCGGGTCGGCGATGCCGGCGCGGGAGCGGAGGATGGCCTCCGTCACCTTCTGCACGGCCTCGTCCTGCCCGACGACCCGCTTGTGCAGCTGCTCGTCCAGATGCAGGATCTTCTCGCGCTCGCCTTCCATGAGCTTTGCCACCGGGATGCCCGTCCACTTGGCGACGATGCCGGAGATCTCCTCCTCGGTGACGGTGTCGTGCACCATGGAGTTCTGCTTGCTGTCCTCGGAGAGCTTTTCGGCTTCGGCAAGCTGACGCTCCAGCGCGGGCAGCTCGGAATAGCGCAGGCGCGCGGCGGTCTCGTACTCGTAGCGCAGCTGGGCGTTCTCGATGTCGGCGTGCATCTTCTCGATCTCGGTCTTGAGGCGCTTGACCTCGTCCACGCTGTTCTTCTCCGCCTCCCAGCGCGCCTTCATGGCGTTGAACTGCTCCTTGAGGTCGGCCAGCTCCGCGCGCAGCTTTGCGAGCCGCTCCTGACTGAGCTGATCCTCCTCCTTTTTCAGGGCCATCTCCTCGATCTCCATCTGCATGATCTTGCGGCGGATGTCGTCGAGCTCGGCGGGCATGGAGTCGATCTCCGTGCGGATCAGCGCGCAGGCCTCGTCCACAAGGTCGATGGCCTTGTCGGGCAGGAAGCGGTCGGTGATGTAGCGGTGGGAGAGCGTCGCGGCGGCGACCAGGGCGTTGTCGTGGATGCGCACGCCGTGATAGACCTCATAGCGCTCCTTCAGGCCGCGCAGGATGGAGATCGTGTCCTCCACCGTGGGCTCGTCCACCAGCACAGGCTGGAAGCGCCGCTCCAGCGCCGCGTCTTTTTCGATATACTTGCGGTATTCGTCGAGCGTGGTCGCGCCGATGCAGTGCAGCTCGCCGCGCGCCAGCATGGGTTTGAGCAGGTTGCCGGCGTCCATGCTGCCCTCGGTCCTGCCCGCGCCGACGATGTTGTGCAGCTCGTCGATGAAGAGGATGATGCCGCCTTCGGACTTGCGGATCTCTTCCAGCACGGCCTTCAGACGCTCCTCGAACTCGCCGCGGTACTTGGCGCCCGCGATCAGCGCGCCCATGTCCAGCGAGAAGATGGTCTTGTCCTTGAGCCCCTCCGGCACGTCCCCGCGCACGATGCGCTGGGCAAGGCCCTCGGCGATGGCGGTCTTGCCGACGCCCGGCTCGCCGATCAGGACGGGATTGTTCTTGGTCTTGCGGGAGAGGATGCGGATGACGTTGCGGATCTCGTTGTCGCGGCCGATGACCGGGTCGAGCTCGTTTTCCCGCGCGCGCTTGACCAGATCGGTACCGTACTTGGCCAGCGCGTCGTAGGTGCTCTCCGGGTTGTCGCCCGTGACCGGCGCGGTCTTGACCTTGCTGAGCTCCGCGGTGAAGGCGGTCTTTGTAATGCCGTGGTCGGCGAAAATGCGCTTGATGGCGGGCGTCGCCGCGGCAAAGAGGCCGATCATCAGATGCTCCACGGAGGTGTACTCGTCCCCCATGGACTTGGCGGCCTTCTCGGCGGCGTTGAGCACGCGGCTCGTCTCGGAGGACAGATAGACCTCCGAGCTCTGCCCGACCTTGGGCAGGGCGGAGATGGCGGTGTCCAGCTCGGCCAGCACGGCGTTGCAGTCCACGCCCATCCTGCCGAACAGCGAGGGGATCAGCCCGCCGTCCTGGTCGACCAGCGCGTAGAGCAGATGCTCCGGCGCGATGTAGTTGTTGCGGTTTTCCTGAGCCATGGCCTGTGCGGTCTGCACGGCCTCGAGGCTCTTCTGCGTGTAGTTGTTGGCGTTCATAACAGCACCTCCCAACAGGAGTTAATATACGGTATTCCGTCATCCTGCGCGTCATCGAAGGATCTCAGCGGCCGCGGCCGGTCGCTTTGAGATCCTTCGTCGGCTTGCGCCTCCTCAGGATGACACGCGGGGTCAAATATGGATCTTCGCGCTTCTCATATGCGAGAAGTAGGCGGCCTCGACTTCGTGCGCGTCCAGCCGCCCGCTCAGGTAGTTCTTGAGCAGTCTGTCGAAGAGCTTGATGTACTCGGACAGGGCCGCGGCGAGCTCCTCGCTCGTGCAGTCGTGGTCGGGCACGGCGATGCTGCGCACGAATTTGCCGTCATACAGGGCGTAGTCGATCTTCGCGCCGGTGGCGGGCCGGAGATGCGCGTCCTCGATCTGCTTCCAGAGGCGGAAGAACTCGGTCATGGCCTCGATGAGCCCGGCGGACTGCGTGCGGAAGACCACGCTCAGCTCGCCGATGGCCTCTCCCCCGCCGCGGTACAGCTCCACCTCGTACTTGACCGTGGGGCGGTACTTGTACTCCAGCGAGCTTTTGAGCGACATGGAAAAGCTGTTCGGCGCGAAGAAGGGCACCAGCTCGCGCGAGGGGCTCATCAGCTGCTCGATGGCGGAGAGCACGTCGTTGATGCGGCGCTCGGGCGTGGTATAGTTCACATACTCGGCCAGGATCTGGTTGATGAGGTTGGAGCGGTTGGTGCCCATGCGGTGGGCCAGCGCGTCCACCTCCCGCACGACCTCGTCGTTGAGCATCAGGCTGTAGAGGGTCTTTTTCATAGCGGATCATCCTTTCGCAAGCGCGGCAGACATGAGGCGCCGTGCCGCCGCGGCGGCGCGGCCTCATCGCTTTCTATGCTCCTATTATAGTCTGTCGGACAAACTTTGTCAATAGTTATATATAAATGTAAATGCAAATTATATATGAACACAAAAGTACGTTTTTTGTGCCGGAAGCGGAATCCGCCCTTGATTTTTCCCGCGGGATTCGGTATAATGGCAAAGCAACTGCATCCGGAGGGTTACTCAAGTGGTCGAAGAGGCGTGACTCGAAATCTCGTAGGCCGGTAACTCCGGTGCTAGGGTTCAAATCCCTAACCCTCCGCCA
>CAMJQX010000225.1 GCA_946408145.1 uncultured Clostridia bacterium | reverse complement strand
AGCTCCTCCTGCGTGTAGGAGGCGGTGTCCAGCTCGCCGAGCAGCTTGCAGTAGAGCGCGAACCACAGGATGTCCTCCTGCGGCAGAGCGGAGGCGTCCAGCAGCAGGATCGGGTTGCCCACGCCGTCCACATCGGCGGCGACGTCGATATAGCGCACGCCGTCCTCTTCCTTCTCGGCCACGTCGTAGAGTCGGATCTCCTCGGGCAGGGAAGCGACTGTCACCGCCTGCAGCGCGGCGACATAGGCGGAGGCGTCGTCAGGCTCGTCCTCGGCGTTGGTCTGTTCGACGAGAGCCTGCAGCTCCTCCTCGCCCAAGCCTGCCTTGACCTCGGCCAGGCGGGCCGCTTCGGCCTCGTCCAGCTCCTCGCGCAGACCGGGCTCGGGGCAGGTCGTGCTCAGGACCGTGACTTCGGCGTCGAGCAGCCAGTTCCTGATGGCCTCGCGGTAGAGGTCCTGCTCGTTCCACTCGTCGATCTGCTCCATGGCGTCCACATAGTCGATGTAGCCGTAGAGCTCACCCGTGGAGGCGTAGTAGCTGATGAGGGATTCGATCAGCGGCTCGCCGACGAGGTTGCTCTCGCCGGTGAGTTTGATGGACATGGACAGGGAGGCCATCACGCCGTCCACCAGCTCCTGGGGGAAGCCGGTCTCGGCAATGCCCGCCAGCGCCTCGTCCACGGTGCTGCGGAAGGTCTCCGCGTCCTCGGGGTTGAGATTCGTGCCGTAGACCACGATCATATCTTCCGGCCCGTCCAGCTCGATGTAGGACGCAAACTGCCCGCTGGGCAGCGCTTTCCTGAGCGCCTGCATCAGAGGCGAGGCGTCGACCACCAGCAGGTCGGTCAGGGTGTTGAGCACCAGCTCCTCCTGCGGGTCCTGATTGAGTCCGGGGCAGACAAAGGCGTAGAAGATTTCGGAGGTGTTGTCGGCGGAGGAGCCGGCCTCCACCGGGAAGGCCTGCAGATCGGTGACGCTCTCGGTCAGCGGGACATAGTCCGCGTCCGTGAAGTCGAACTCGCGCTTTTCATAGGGCGCGAAGGCCTCGTCCAGCAGCTTGAGGAAGGCGGTGTAGTCCTCGAACTGGCCGTAGAGATAGGCGCAGCAGTTGGAGGGGTGGTAGTACAGCTCGTGATAGTCGCGCAGAGATTCCCAGGTCATGTCGGGGATGAAGGCCGGATCGCCGCCGGAGATATTGCCGATCGTGGAGCCGGGGAAAGCGGCGCGCAGCAGATTGCTGTAGGCCGTGCTCGTCAGATCCATGGCGCCCAGCATCTCGGAGTAGACCGTGCCCTCAATGGACAGCTCGTCCTCCGCGTCCGCCAGGCGGTAGCGCCAGGCCTCCTCGCGGAAGATGCTCTCATCCTCGAGGATCATGGGGTGCAGGCAGCTGTCGGTATAGTAGTCGGCATACTTGAGCAGCTGCGCCTCGGAGAGGCTCGCCACCGGGTAGGTGGTATACAGCGCGCCGGTCATGGCGTTCATGAAGGTGTTGTAGGTCTGGTAGGAGAGGTTGAAGAACAGCGCCTTGGAGGGGTACTTCTCGGATCCGTCCAGCGTGGCGTGCTCAAACACATGGGGCAGGCCCGTGTTGTCGATGGCCCGGGTGAAAAAGCTCAGGTCAAAGACGCGGTTGGTGTCGTTGTTGGCGATGTACACCAGCTGCGCGCCGGTGCGCTCATGCTCGAAGAGCACGATCTCGGCGCCGACCAGCGGGAAGTCGCGCAGATCCTTGACGACGAAGCCCTCGACTGTGTCGCCCAGAGCGGGCAGCGCGGGCGCGTCCTCGGCGTATGCGCGGCCCGGCGCGGCAAAGGCCGCCGCCGACAGCAGCATCGCGAGGACAAGAACAAAGGACAGCAGTTTTTTCATCTTGGTCATGTTCCTCCTGCTAAAAAATGGTGACACTTTATTTTAGGCGCGCTGCGCGTCTGTGTCAAGAAAAAAACAAAGCGGTCGGCGGAGAAAGCGCCTTGGATAGTATGCCCGCGCGGGCGCGCGGAAAAACGGCGCGGCCGTGCGGGCCGCGCCGTTTCTGTATATTTGCTTCGATCAATCGTCGTCCTGCAGCTTCCGGATCGCGCGCTCCACGGCGTCGCGTTCTTCGCCGCTGACGATGCCCCAGTCCTCCCGCATCAGGCGCAGCTGCTCCCGGTAGGCCGCGATCGCGCCGGCTTTGTCGCCCCGGATCTCGCAGATATGGGCGATGCACATGGCGCTGTCGGTGTACTTGGGCGAAGGCTGCAGCTCCTGTCCCCTGCGGTACCAGGCGACGGCCCGGTCGTATTCCTGGCGCTGGGTGTAGATGTCGCCCAGGGTCGTGGCGCAGCACCACTCGCTCTCCGCCATGGCTTCGAGCACGCCGAGCTCCTTCTCCGCCTCGTCCCGCGCTCCCGCCGCCTGGGCGATGAGATAGCGGTACATCGGGGTGCGGAAGCTGCGGTCGATGGCGGCGAGCTTCTCCAGCCATTCCCGCGCCTCCTCGAGGCGCCGGTCGTCGATGAGGTTGTCCAGCAGCCACATGATGGCGGCCCGGTTGTCCGGATGGCGGCGGCAGTAGTCGGCGAACCAGGCGATGAGCGCGTGGTGATTGCGCACGTTCCAGTCGGGGATATAGCTGCCCCAGGCGTTGCCCAGCTCGCTGAGCGCGTCGTGGCCGCCGCCGGTTTTTTCGACGGCCTCCTTGCCGAGCTCCACCGCGAGCAGGCGGTACTGCTCGGCCTGGTTGTTGTAGAGCTTGGTCAGCAGGAGCTTGGCCTGCCCTTCCAGCGCCGGGTCCTCGGCGAAGGCGCGCAGCTGCTGCTCGAGCTGCCGCTCCTCGGCCTCGTCGAACATACCGCGGGCGTAAATTCGGTTTTCGATGCGCTCCATCTGCTGCTCCGGGCTCATGGCGAAGAGCCGGTCGATGGTCACGCCGAAATACACGGCGATCTCCGGCAGCAGCTGCACGTCGGGGATGCTGTTGCCGCACTCCCA
>CAMJQX010000224.1 GCA_946408145.1 uncultured Clostridia bacterium | reverse complement strand
CCCTTCTTTGTGGAGCTCGAGGTCACCGATACCGACCCCGGCTTTGCCGGCAACACCGCCACCAACGCCACCAAGCCCGCCACCCTGGAGACCGGCGCCGAGATCAAGGTTCCCCTCTTCATCGACCGCGGCGAGCGCATCAAGGTCGATACCCGCACGGGCGAGTATCTGTCCAGAGCGTAAGCGGCAGAATTCGGAAAAACGGGGGAGGTTTTCGGATCTCCCCCTTTTTTGAGCTTGTCAGGAATAATAACAGACTGGAGGTACCAAGATGACGATTGTTGAGAAAGCTGCCTACTTGAAGGGTTTGACCGAGGGCCTGGGCGTTGAGCCCGAATCCCGGGACGGGAAGCTCTGGAGCGCGCTGAACGATCTGCTGTCGGACATGGCGCATGAGATCGAGGACCTCCAGGCTGCCAGCATGGACTACGCCGAAGTGATCGACGACATCTGCGAGGATCTGAGCTATCTGGAGGAGCTGACCTGCGATCTGGACAGCCCGGAGGACTTCGACGAGTTCGAGGACTACGAGGAAGAGGACGAGGAAGAGGACAATGTCTACGATCTGGCCGACTACGGCCTCGGCGGCGAGCTTGACGACGAGGGCGAGGAGCCCGCGGACGGCGAGGAAGACGAGGAAGTCGAGTATGACGGCGTGATGTACGACGTGACCTGCCCCTCCTGCGGCGAGGAGATCAGCTTCGACGAGGAGACGCTGGAAAAGGGCAGCATCAAGTGTCCCAACTGCGGCGAGATGCTCGAATTCGACCTCGGCGAGGACAAGGAATAAGCAGAAAGATCGGGGACCCGGGTGCGGCAAAGGCCGCACCCGGGTCCAGTTTTTTTTTGCGGTCTTTGCGGCCGTCCCGCGGGGCAGCCAGTCTACATCCGCACGCTGACCTCGCCGGAGCTGAGCTTGCGGAGGCTCCCGTCCGGCAGGCAGACCAGCAGGCCGTAATCCGTGTCCAGATCCAGCGCGACGGCGGGCTCGGGCTCTTTTCCCGGCGCGAGGATGCTGATCTCCCGCCCCAGCACCAGCGAGCGGCGCCGGTAGGCCTCCCACACGGCGGGGTCGTCGAGGCGTCCGTAGAAGTCCATCAGCCGGTCCAGTACAGCCGCGGCCAGGCGGCAGCGCAGCTCCGGCGGTTTGTTATCCCCGAAGAGAGCGCCCGCGGTCTGCCGCAGCTCCGGCGGAAAATCTCCGGCCGGGACGGCGGTGTTGATGCCGATGCCCACGACGGCGTAGGACAGCCCCCCGCTCTCGAGATCCAGCGAGCCCTCGGTCAGGATGCCGCAGACCTTCTTGCCCTGCACCAGGACGTCGTTGACCCACTTGATCTGCGTCTCCAGCCCGGAGAGTTCTTCGACGGCCTCCGCCACGGCCACAGCGGCGCAGGCGGTGATGCGCACGGCCTCGGAGGCGGGGATCCGCGGGCGCAGCAGCAGGCTCATGTACAGGCCGGAGCCGGGCGGCGAATAAAAGCTCCGCCCCATGCGGCCGCGGCCCGCGGTCTGCTCCCCGGCGAGCAGGGCGGTACCCTCCGGCGCGCCCTCGGCAGCCATGGATTTGAGCAGGGTGTTGGTGGAGCTCACGACCGGCAGCACCTGCGGCGTGATCGCCGGGCTGCGCAGATATTTCAGCAGCCCCTGCTCGGAGAGCACGTCGCTCTGTGAGCAGAGGCGGTAGCCCCGGTTGGTCGCCGATTCGACGGCATAGCCCTCGGCGCGAAGCTGTTCGACGGCCTTCCACACCGCCGTGCGGCTGACGGACAGGCGCTCGGCCAGCGCCGCGCCCGAGAGCCAGGAATCCGCATTCTGCCACAGAAGCGCCAAAACCGCGTCTTTTGTCATGTCGATCTCCCCCTGTTCAGGATCGGGTAAAGCCGCCGGGTCAGCAGCGCCGCGAGGGCGATCTTGACCGCGTCGGGCAGCAGATAGGGCAGCACGCACCAGCCGAGCGCCGTCCCCACGCCGACGGGGCCGCTGCCGCGGCTGTAGACGAAGACGAACCAGGCCGTGCCGAAGGCGTAGCAAAGTAGGATGCCGAGGGCCATCGAGCCGATCAGCACCGGCAGCCTCCGGCCGAAGCGCTCCACCGCGAGGCCCACCGTCAGCGCCGTGAACATAAAGCCGAGCAGGTAGCCGCCGGTCGTGCCGAGCAGCGCGCCGATCCCGCCCTTGAAGCCCGAGAACACCGGCGCGCCGACCGCGCCGAGCAGAAGGTACACCGCCACGGTCCAGAGCCCCATGCGCAGGCCGAACACCGCCGTCACCAGGCAGACCGCGAAGGTCTGCAGCGTGAAGGGAATGGCCGCGGGCACGGAAAGCCAGGAGCAGACGGCGATCAGCGCCGCGCCCATGGCGATCAGCGCAAGCTCCCGGGTTGTTTTTGTTTTCATGGATTTGACTTCCTTTGGTTTCCGATGATTAGAAATGTATGGATTGTTTTTCAGCTGTTTGCAAATCGTTAGCTGCGCATTTTAAGAACCGTTTCTTTCCCCTCGCGGAAAGAAATGGTTCTTACACTCCAAAGAAAGGCGACCAGAGGAAGGGTCCTCTGGACTCCTCTCCTAAACGGGGAGCATAAGGGAGCATCAGGGGTCGCCGCTATAGCAGGTACGCGTGGCTGCTGCCCCCGCACTCCGCTACCGCTCAGCGATACTCCTGACAGGGGCTTCACCCCGCTCATACTCGCGGCTCGCAGGACTACCGACCAGGTAGCGCCGCGAGCGTAAGCGAAGCCTCACGCGGATGGCGTGGCGCGCGTCGTCACAAGCTCCATATCGTTCGCCTCCGCCGGGCACGGCGAAGGCTCATTCATTCCGCTGTTCCTCCTTTTCAAAGCAAAGCATTTTGCTTTGCTTTGAGTGAGGAAGAAGGAGGGAACATAGCTCCGTTTTCGTCATGCCTGACGGAAACGGAGCGGCGTGAGCTTCTTCTGACGCCGCGGCGCGTTCTTTCTTTTCGGCAAGGCGAAAAGAAAGAATGGGGG
>CAMJQX010000223.1 GCA_946408145.1 uncultured Clostridia bacterium | reverse complement strand
CGCGGCTGTGTGCGCGGCTGCCGCTTTTGTCAGGCGGGCTACGTCTATCGCCCGATCCGCGCCAAAAAGCCCGAGACGCTGATCCGGCAGGGGATCGAGACGTTGAAAAACACCGGACATGAGGACGTGACGCTCCTCTCGCTCAGCACCAGCGACTACCGCCCGCTCTCCGAGCTCTGCGACGGGCTGCTCGACTACTGCGAGCCGCGGAGCATCGGCCTGTCTCTGCCCTCCCTGCGCGCGGACAATTTCTCCATGGATATCATGGAGCGCCTGCAGAAGGTGCGCAAGAGCGGGCTGACCTTCGCCGTCGAGGGCGGCAGCCAGCGCCTGCGCGACGCGATCAACAAAAACGTGACGGAGGAGGACCTGCTCAACACCTGCCGCATCGCCTTCTCCGGCGGCTGGAACAGCGTGAAGCTCTACTACATGCTGGGCCTGCCCACCGAGACGGACGAGGACATCCTGGGCATCGCGGAAATGGCCAACAAGGTGCTGCACTGCTGGCGCGAGCACGCGAAGAACAAGAACCGCGGCGTGAAGATCACGATCTCGACCTCGCTCTTCATCCCCAAGCCGCACAGCCCTTTCCAGTGGGAGGCGATGATCCCGCTCGACGAGTACCTTCGCCGCGTCAATCTCCTGCGCGGCGCCATCACCGCGCGCAATGTGACCTATAACTGGCATGACGCCGCCACAAGCCTCATCGAGGCGGTGCTCTCCAAGGGCGACCGCCGCGTGGCCGACGTGATCGAGGAGGTCTGGAGACAGGGCGGACGGCTGGACGCATGGACCGATTACTTCCGCCTCGAGCGCTGGATGCAGGCCTTCGAGACCTGCGGGGTCGATCCCGCCTTCTACGCGCACCGCGAGATCCCGACGGACGCGGTGCTGCCCTGGGATCATATCGACGTGGGCGTGCGCAAGAGCCATCTGCTGCATGAGCGGGAGATGGCCTATCAGAGCAAACTCTCGCCCGACTGCCGCCGTCAGTGCTCCGCCTGCGGCGCGGCGAAGCTGCTGGAGGGAGGGATCCGCTGCGATGGATAAGCTGAGACTGCGTTTTTCCAAGACCGGAAGGGCGATCTACATTTCCCATCTGGATCTGATGCATACGATGCAGCGCGCCTTTTCCCGCGCGGGCTATGCCCTGAAATACTCCGAGGGCTTCAACCCCCATCCGCAGATTTCCATCGCACTGCCGCTCTCCGTCGGCACGGCGAGCCGCTGCGAGATCATGGATTTCAAGCTGAAGGAGGATCCCGATCTGACGGAGCTGCCGCGGAAGCTGACGTCAGCGCTGCCCGAGGGGATCGAGGTGCTGGAGGTCTATGAGCCGGAGCGCAAAACAGCGCAGCTCAAGTGGCTCGCTGTCGAGGGCGTGATGGAGTACGACGAGAGAAGCCCCGTCGAAACGGCCGACGCGCTGAGCGCGTTCTACGCGCGGGAGACCGTCGTGATCACGAAGAAGACCAAGCGCGGCGTGGGGGAGACAGACATTCGTCCCGGCATCCGGGAGATCGCGTTCGCGCCCGGGGAGAAGTCGGTCAGCGTGAAGGCCGTGATCTCCGCGCAGGAGCCGACGATCAACCCGGAGCTGCTGGCCGAGGCGCTGCGTCAGCTCGCGCCGGAGTTTGCGCCGGATTTCGCCCGCTTCACGCGGATCGAGACCTATGATGCGGACGGGAAGGTGTTTCGGTGAAGCCATGAAGCATATCGCTTTTTTTCAGCGGGACTTTCAGGTGGGCGGCATCCAGAAGGCTCTCGTGAACATCCTGGAGAACCTCGACTACAGCCGCTGCGCCGTGGACGTCTACGTCTTCGACGATCAGCCCTTCTATACGCTGACGCCGCATGAAAACCTGCGTGTGATCGAATGCCGGCCCTGGCCGTACGTGAGCCGCTTTGTCCGCTTTGACCTCGCGCGGCGCCTGTTCCCGGCCGTCAGGACGGAGCGGGAATACGACGTCGCCGTGGATTTCAACAGCTACAGCGCCGAGTGCGCCGCGGGCGCGCTGTCGGTCCGCGCGAAAAAGCGCGTCATGTGGATCCACAACGACATGCGCATCAAGTACGCCGAGGAACCGAAATACCGCCTGCTCTGGCATTTCTTCAAGAGCAAGTTCAGGCATTTTGACGCCTTCGCCGCCGTCTCCGCCGGGATTGTGGACGGCTTTCGCGGCATGACCGGCCTTGCCGATGCCGAGGTCACGGTGGTGCCGAATTTCATCGACACGGGCGAGATCTTCCGCAGAGCGGAGGAGGAGCCGGAGCTCCTGGTCGACGAGACGAAGTACAATCTCTGCTCCATGGGCAGGCTCGTCCACCAGAAGGGCTTCGACCTTCTGCTCGACGATTTTGCGAAGGTTCGTGCCGCGCGGTCGGACATGCATCTGACTCTGATCGGCGACGGGCTGGAGCGACAGGCTCTCGAGGCGCAGATCACGCGGCTCGGCTTATCCGACTGCGTGACCATGACCGGCAATCTGCGCAATCCCTTCCCGCTGCTCAAGCGTATGGACGGCTTCGCGCTCGAAAGCCGCTACGAGGGGCAGGGGATCGTCCTCTGGGAGGCCAAAGCGCTGGGCCTGGAGCTCTTCATGCACAAGCGGCTCGAGCCCTATAACCCCGAGCTCACCGGGGTCGAGGACATGGCGGCCGCGCTGATCGCCGCGCAGAAGCGGGAAAAGCGCCCGGACGACCTGCACGAATACAACGAAAAGGTCGCCGCGGCGCTGGAACAGGTCCTGTTCTGAGAAAAGTACACAAAAGAATGAAAAAAGTACTTGCATTCTGCAAAAACTTATGGTAAACTACCATAGCTTGTGACGGAATGCCCGTACACAGCAGAGAAAGGTGGTCCGCTGCCGCGGCAAAGCCCTCCGGTATGAACATCTATAAGAAAGAGGATCAAGATAATGGATCTGGTCAAAGTTCTCAGCGAGCGTTACATGAAGAGCGAGCTGCCTGAGATGAACGTCGGCGACACCGTGCGTGTCCTCGTCCGCGTCAAGGAAGGCAACCGCGAGCGTACCCAGGCTTTCGA
>CAMJQX010000222.1 GCA_946408145.1 uncultured Clostridia bacterium | reverse complement strand
TGCTGCCGCCGGACGAGGAGATGCGGGAAAAGGCCGAGGCGATCTTCCCAAGCCTGTGGGAAACGGGAGGATATCTCAACAATATTCTTTGAAAGCTTCTCTCTTTCGAGAGAAGCTTTCAGACTGTAGACAAACCCGGCGCGACCAGGATGGACACGCATGGGGAGAGCGCGAGAGGGGATTGGTTATTCCCTCTCGCAGTTCAATCTATGCAAAAACAGGAACATTTTCAAATGTTTCTGTTTTTGCCTCTCAAGCTGTCGACATTTTGCCGACAGCTTGAAAGCTTCTCTCTTTCGAGAGAAGCTTTCAAAGTGTCGACAAAGTCAGGAAGTGGCTCCCCTGTGCAAGGGGAGCATTCCGACGCGCGGGAAGCGCGCGACGTTCCCAGCTTGCTGTCGCCGCCGCTTGCGGCGGTGACTGAGGGGTTGTCAATCGTTCGAATATTTGGCCGATCAAACCGTTTTTTGCTCTTTCACAACCCCTCCGACCTCGCTTCGCTCGCCCACCTCCCCTTGCACAGGGGAGGCAATAAGCTTTGTCTGCAGTCTGAAGCTTCTCTCTTTCGAGAGAAGCTTTTTCGTTTTTCGATTGAATCATGAGCGCTGATCTGCTATAATACCCCCGCTATGAATCTGCTTTTCAACCAAATATTCGAAAACAAGGAAGCCGCCGCCCTCCCCGGTCTGCTGGAGAGCGGAGGACTTCCTGCGCTCATTTCCGGGCTTTCTGCGGTGCACAGGGCCAATCTCGGCGCCGCGCTGCGCGGCCGGACGGGCGCTCCCCTCTTCGTGATCAGCCCGGACGACACCGCGGCGGAAAACATGGCGGCGGACCTGCGCGCCATGCTGGGTGAGGAGGCGCGCGTGCTCGGCATGCGCGACTTTACCTTCTACGCCGCCGAGGCCGTCTCCCGTCAGGCCGAGCAGAAGCGCATCGACACGCTGTATGCGCTCTCCGAGGGCAGGAGCCCCGTGACCGTCGCGTCCGTATCGGGGCTGCTGCAGCGCACGATCCCGGCCGAAAAGCTCCGGCAGGCCGCCTTCGGCATCGAGGACGGCGGCAGCTGCGCGATCGAGGACGTCGAGGACGCGCTGCTGCGCTGCGGCTACGTCCGCTGCACCCAGGTCGAGGGACCGGGGCAGTTCGCCCGGCGCGGCGGTATCCTGGACTTCTTCTCCCCCGCGGAGGCCGAGCCTGTGCGCATCGAGTTCTGGGGTGACGAGATCGACTCCATGGGCCGCTTCGATGTGTCCACCCAGCGGCGCACGGAGCCGGTCCCCCGCTGCACGATCCTGCCCGCGGCGGAGACCCTGCCCTCCCTGTGCGACGGCGGCGCGGAGGCGCTGGCGCGGCAGATCGAGAGTTTCGCCGGGCGCTATGCCAAACGCCGCACGAGCGAGAACGCCGCGGCGCTGGCCGCCGTGCTCCGTGCCGACGCCGAGCGCCTGCGTGCCGGTGTGGGCATGTCCGACGCGGACCGCTACCTGCCGGTCGTTTACGCGCCGGCCGCGGCCATGGACTACATCCCCGCGGACGCGATCGTGCTCTTCGACCAGCCCGCGCGCTGCGCCGAGCGGGCGCGGGACTACGCCAAGCAGCTCACGGAGGACGTGCAGGCCCTGCAGCGGCGCGCGCAGCTCGCCATGTCGGCCGACGGCTTCTTCGCGCCCTTTGAGGCGCTGATCAAGCGCCTGGAGGACTTCCCCGTTTACATGGCGGACGCTTTCACCGTCGGCCGGACGCCGCTGCCGCCGAAGACCCTGGTCAGCATCGCGGCCAAGCAGCTGCCCTCCTACGCGGGCAGCGCCCAGGCCGCGGCCGAGGACGTGAAGCTCTATCTGAAGCAGGACTACCGCGTGGCGGTCCTGGCCGGGGACGAGCGGCGCGCGGGCGTGCTGCTCGACTTCTTCCGTGAAAACGGCATCCCCGCGCGGCTGCGTGAATCACCGGAGGAGGAGCTTCGCGCGGGAAGCTGCCTGATCGGCGTCGGCGCGATCTCAGCGGGCATCGAGTATCCGGGCATCCGGCTGGCCGTCCTGACCGACAGCCAGCTCCTGCACCGGAGCAAAAGGAAAAAGACCGCCAAAAAGCTGCCGCCCAACCGCCGCCGCATCGAGTCCTACGGCGACCTGTCGGTGGGCGACTACGTGGTGCACGAAAACCACGGCATCGGCCGCTTCGCGGGCATCGTCAAGATGCAGGTGGACGGCTTTGAGAAGGACTATGTGAAGATCGCCTACGCCGGGACGGACGCGCTGTACGTCCCCGCGACGCAGCTCGACCTCGTGACCAAGTACACCGGCGGCGGCGAGGAAAAGCCCGTGCGGCTGTCCAAGATGGGCGGCGCCGAGTGGGCAAAGACCCGCTCCCGCGCCAAGAGCGCGGCGAAGGACATGGCGCAGAAGCTCATCAAGCTCTACGCCGAGCGCCAGCGCCTGCCGGGCTACGCCTTCTCGCCGGACAGCGAGTGGCAGCGCGAATTCGAGGACAACTTCGACTACACCGAGACCGACGATCAGCTCCGCTGCACGGCGGAGATCAAGGCGGACATGGAGTCCTCCGTGCCGATGGACCGCCTGCTCTGCGGCGACGTGGGCTTCGGCAAAACGGAGGTCGCCCTGCGCGCGGTGATGAAATGCGTGCTCGACGGCAAGCAGGCGGCTTTTCTGGTGCCGACCACGGTGCTGGCCCAGCAGCATTACCAGACCGCGCTGCAGCGCTTCTTCGGCTTCCCGGTGGAGATCGCGGTGCTGTCGCGCTTCCGCACCGGGGCCCAGACGACCCAGACCCTCTCGGACATCGCGACGGGCAAGACGGATCTCGTCATCGGCACGCACCGGCTGCTGTCGAAGGACGTGCGCTTCAAGGATCTTGGCCTTCTGGTGGTGGACGAGGAGCAGCGCTTCGGCGTGACGCACAAGGAGCACATCAAGGAGCTCTCGCGCGGCGTCGACGTGCTGACGCTCTCTGCCACGCCCATCCCCCGCACGCTCAACATGGCCATGTCCGGTATCCGGGACATGTCCAGCATCGAGGAGCCGCCGGAGGACCGCCTGCCGGTGCAGA
>CAMJQX010000221.1 GCA_946408145.1 uncultured Clostridia bacterium | reverse complement strand
GCCGGCGAAGTTCACCACCGCCCGGATGCGCCCGCAGCGGATGGAGGCGATGGGACGCGTGTCCCATGTCCCGTCGCCGACCCAATGCGGCTCGGTCATGATTTCGATTTCCGCGTCGGCTTCGACCGGCTCCGTCAGCGCCCAGTCCTTGTCCCGGATCACGGGCTCCATCGTCGCGCGCACGCGCAGCGCGTCCCTGCCCCAGGCCTCGATGCGCAGGGTCTCGCCCTGCCGCTTGCAGATCAGCGCGTTTTGTTCGGCAAAAAACTGCATAAACCGTCCTCCCGTTCCCGTTCTTGATGGCGGCTCCTCTTTGCCCCGGCTGCCCGCCGGCTTCAGTATATCGTATTCTTCACGATACCGCAAGGAGACAAAGCGCCTCCTCCTTCGGCATATGAAACCAGGACGCCGGTATGTTCAAGCTTGCCGGATCGGTTTTACATAAAAACGAAACAAGAGATCGACACATCGTCGATCTCCTGTTTCCGATCCGGTGTGCAGGGGTGATTCAATTGCATATTGCGGTGCTCAGCCGCCGCCAGCTATTTGCAAAACCCTATTGATTCAGATTCTTCCAGTCGTGCAAAAAGAAACTGACCGCCAGAAGATCGGCGCAGCCGCCCGGTGAGAGATTCCTGCGGATAAAGAGCTCGTCCAGCTGCCGGACACTCTCCATGGTCGGGCGTGGATTTCTCCGCAGCTCATCCCGCAGATAAGAACTCATTTCCCGGGCAAGCGCATAGCCTCCGCGCTTGATCATGTTTGTATCTTCGCCGCGGGCGATCAGATACAGCAGCGCGATCACGCCGGCGTCGTTGCGGCTCATGCCTTCGTCGAGACAAGCTTCCAGGACAGGCAGGCCCGTTTCCAGCACAGCGGGAAGTCCTGCAGCGACCTCGCCCCGGATCCCGCGCATGCCGTATTGCAGATAGAGACGTTCTCCGGCGGTATGCGCTGCTCTGCTCTTTTCCAAAACGGAATAATCCGCCTCAACAGCGTCCGCACAGAGCACCGCGCAGGCTTTGCTAAGCCGCTCGTGATCGGTGCAGGGCGCTTCCGGCTGCCAGAGGCGGCCGAGCGCGCCGCAGATCGTGCCGAGGGTGAAGATCGCGCCCTTATGGGTGTTGACGCCCCGTGTGGCGGCAAGCATCTTCCGCTCCGCCTCCATCCCCCGCGCGCGCATTTCGGCAAAGGCCTCCCGCGCGGGAAGCTCCGCCGTTTTCGCGCCGATGAGGAAGCAGTCCTTCCAATAGCCGCGGAGCGCCGAGGCGCTCATTTGAAAGCTCAGGAAGGTCATGTCCCGGTGGGCGCCGTCGTTGTTCCGGTCCACCAGCCCGGGCTTGGGCGTCGTCGCGACCTCCTCGAGCAGCGCGTGCGTGACCATCGCGTCCACGCTGTCCGCATCCGCGGCGAGAAGGCCCTCGCGCAGCAGACGCGTCACGGCGGCGTTCAGTTCTTCCAGGCTGTGCAGGCGGCGCGAGGCGCAGCCGCGCCCGAGAGCGCCGCAGACCAGACAGCGGCGTTCTTCCTTCCTTGCGAGCTTCTGCCCGTCGAGGTCGATCACGTCCATGTCGAACAGGCGGCCCAAGGGGCTGCCGTCCTCGATCCGCGTGCAGATCTCCTTGACCGCCGCCGCCGAGGCTTTGACGGCGCAGAGAAACTCGTTTCCCGTGTCGGCGTGTGTGATCTGCCGGGAGACGCAGGCGATCCCGGCCTCTCCGAGCGCGTCATCCAGCATCCGCAGGCCCTCGTCGAAAGCGCGGCTGATCATCGGACTGTCCTTGACGGGACCGGGGATGTTCATGGTAAAGGAGATCAGCGGGCGGGCATACTGCTTCAAAAGCTGCCGCTGCGCCTCAGCCCGGCGTTCCCGGGCGTCCAGGACCTCCTGTAAGGTGACTTCCCGCATCAGTAGTGCCTCGCCTCGTCCATAGCGCGGATGGCTTTGACGACCGGCTCGGCCTCCGCGCTCTCAAAATATCTCAGGCTGCTCTCGGGCAGCATGAACGCCGCCTTTTCGAGCTGCCCGTCGTGGATCGCCTGCCGCACGGTGCTCGCGCTGACGATCTCACCGCGGAGCTCGAGCCGGGGGATCATGCGGAAGGCCACGCCCATCTCCGGCAGCTCGGCTGCCATCGTCTCGTTGTAGAGCGACGTCACATGGCTGCTCTTTTCCTCTCCGGCCCAGCGCGCCGTGACGCCCAGCGCCGCCGCGATTTTTCCGAACACGGCCAGATCAAGCTTTGCGTGCGCCAGAATTGCCGCATCTTCATCCCGGAGGAAATAGCTTGGGAAGGTGGCGGAGGAAATGATATACGGCCCGGAGTCGTGCAGGATCACGTTGGGAAAATCGGCAGCGCCCTCCCGCACCAGCCTTTTGCGTACGGCAAAGGGGATCGGACCCGCCTCCTCGCTCAGGAGGAAGAGATGCAGCCAGTCGTTTTCCGCCGCGGCCTGTTCGATGAGGCGGCGGTGGCCCAGCGTGAAGGGGTTGGCGTTCATCACAACGGCAGCGCTCGTCCCCTCCCGGCGGGTCTTTTCCAGCCCTCTCAGATAGCGGGCAAAGCCGTCGCGCCGGTTTTCCATAAAGACCAGCTCGCCCTCGACGCGGGCGATCTCGTAAAAGCCCAGGTCGCGGAAAATCCGGTCGTTCTTCGCCTTGGTGTAGAGGAAAACATGACTGCTGCCGCGCTCCATCTGCTTTTCCAGCAGATGGCTCACCACCTGGTTCATCAGGCCCTCGCCCCGGTGAGCCGAGGAGACGGCGAGGCAGCGCAGCGTATTTTTGAAGCTGCTGCCCGCAGCGATGAGCGCGCCGTCCTCGTCAAAGACGCCGCAGCTGTAATCCAGGTTTTTGTCCCGGCGGATGCCTTCGGCGCGCAGCAGCTCGTCCATCTGCGCATTGGCGTGCAGATCATAGGGGAAGATCTCTCCGAGAGAAGCCATAGTATCGACCTCGCTTAAAAAGGATCCCCCTGATAGCTGTCGATACCAGGGGGATCGAAGATGGTGTTTTCCCGGCGCGGGCTTACAGCGGCATCACGCCGATCAGGATGGCAAAGAGCATGCAGA
>CAMJQX010000220.1 GCA_946408145.1 uncultured Clostridia bacterium | reverse complement strand
ACAGCACGCGGGAGGACCACGTCTGCGACGAGTGGCGCTACGCCTGCATGTCGCGACCGGTGACACCGATGCGAAAGACGGAGGACGTGGGTTTTGCGATCGATCCTCTGGCGAGGCGGCAGGCGTAGCGCCGGGGCCCCCGGCAAAGCCGGAGGCTTTGACGGGGGAGAGGAGGAAGGAGGCCGCGAATATGGCGCTCTTCCGGCTCTTCCGAAAACCGGGGGAGCAGAATGGAGCGGCCTTCTTCTGACGACACGCCTGCATGTCGCGACCGGTGACACCGATGCGAAAGACGGAGGGCGCGGGTTTTGCGATCGATCCTCTGGCGAGACGGCAGGTGTAGCGCCCATGAGAGCGCATAGCGCCCAGCGCATAGCACGTAGCCCCTAACGCCTGAAAAAGAGCGCGTAGGAGAGTGGAGCGCTAAGCACCAGGCGCTGAAAGAAAGGATGGATGAAATGTCAAGCATGACCCCGGAGCGGCTGCGGGAGTTCACCGCACTGCTCCAGAAGTACAAGACGGGCAAGGCCAGCCTGGAGCGGCGGGTGGTCTCCGCCGAAAACTGGTGGAAGCTGCGCAACCGCTTCGAGGAGCGCCGCGGCGGCCTCGGGGACGACGGCGGCTACCGCTCGGAGAGCGGATGGCTGCACAACGTCATCGTCTCCAAGCACGCCGACGCCATGGAGGCCTACCCGGAGCCGCTGATCCTGCCGCGGGAGCCCGGCGACCGGGAGCAGGCGCGGCTGCTGTCGGCGATCCTGCCCTGCATATTGGAGCAGAACCGCTTCGAAAAGACCTACGACGCCGCCATGTGGCAGAAGCTCAAGACCGGCACCGCCTGCTACCGCGTCGTCTGGGACCCGGACAAGTGCGGCGGCCTCGGCGATATCGCCATCGAGCGGGTGGACCTGCTCAACCTCTTCTGGGAGCCGGGCGTGGACAATATCCAGAAGAGCCGCTATTTCTTCTGTACCCATCTGGAGGACGAGGAGACGCTCTGCGAACGCTGGCCGCAGCTGCGCGGGCGGCTGCGCAGCTCGCCTTTCATGGCCACGCGCTTTGTCTACGACGACGCCGTGAGTCTCGAGGGCAAGGTCACGGTCATCGAGGTCTATTACAAGAAGCGCGGCGTGCTGCACTACTGCAAATATGTCGGGGACACGGTGCTGTACGCGACCGAAAATGAAGCGGATGGGGAGAAGGAAGAAGGAAGGAGCGAAAGGCAGCGAGATTCTTCTGACATCGGTTTATACGATCACGGGAAATACCCCTTCGTATTCGACCCGCTGTTTCCCGTGGAGGGCAGCCCCTGCGGCTACGGCTTCGTGGACCTCTGCGCCAACGTCCAGACCGCCATCGACCTGATGCGCACCGCCTTCGTCAAGAACACGCTGGTCGGCGCCACGCCCCGCTATTTCCAGCGCATCGACGGCTCGGTCAACGAGGAGGAGTTCAGCGATCTGAGCCGCGCGCTGGTGCACGTCAGCGGCAATCTGGGCGAGGACAGCCTGCGGCAGATCGGCTTTGCCGGCCTGCCGGGGGTCTACGTCAACGTGCTGGAGTCGGCGATCCGCGAGCTGCGCGAGACCTCCGGCAACACCGAGACCGCCAACGGCACCATGAACGTCGGCGTGACCGCGGCCTCCGCCATCGCCGCGCTGCAGGAGGCCAGCGGCAAGGGCAGCCGGGATTCCACCCGCGCCTCCTATCTGGCCTTCGCCGAGATCGTGGAGCTGTGCATCGAGCTGATCCGCCAGTTCTACAGCCTGCCGCGGCAGTTTCGCATCACGGGCAGCCTCGGCGGGGCTGAATTTGTAACGCTCGACAACCGCGCCCTGCTGCCCCGCGCGCTGCCCGGACTCGAGGCTCTGAGCCAGCCAAGCTTCGACATCCGCGTCTCGGCCCAGAAGCGAAACGCCTATTCCCGTCTGAGCCAGAACGAGCTGGCGATGGAGCTCTACCGCATGGGCCTGTTCGAGCCCGGCCACGAGCAGCAGGCGCTCGGCCTGCTGGACATGATGGAGTTCGACGGGCGGGAGCAGCTGATGCTGCGCCTGAGCGCCGGTCTCGATCTGCGGGAGAAGCTGCGGGAGCTCACGGCCTACAAGGCGCTGGCGGTGGCGCTGGCCCGGCGCTATCGGCCCGACATGGCGGCGGGTCTGCTGGGCGAGGATCTGAGCGCCGCTGCGCCGGCCGTCCCGGACGCGGCGCCGCCCCGGGCGGAGGAAGCGGCCGCGCCGGATCCGACGGAGAGCGCCCGCGCGGCGGCCAGCACGGCGGGGCTTCCGGGATGACGCGCGTGCGCTATGACCCCGCGGCGCCGGAGATGGTCTTCTCCGGGCATGCCGGCGCGGGAGAGCCGGGGCGGGACCCCGTGTGTGCCGCGCTGAGCATGCTGATGTACACGCTCCTCGCAGCTCTCCCCGCGGGAGAGACCGAGCGGGAGCTGCACGACGGCTTCTGCCGCGTGCGCGGCGGCGGGCGTGAGGCCTACGAGGTGATCGCCGCGGGGCTGCGGCTGCTCGCGGCGGAGTTCCCGGAGCATGTGTGTCTGGAGGTGAGGGAATGACGCAGGAGGTATTGAACTGCCTGCAGGGAGCGGAGAGCGCGGCGGAGACGCCCGCAGAGGCTTCCCCGGAGGCAAGCTGTCCGGGGAGGACAGAAGAGGAATCGAAGGAGCGGGCGAACAACGGAGCGGAGCGCGGCGCGGCGATCCGGTCGCATCTGGAGACGCTGCGCGCCCAGGCGGCGGAGCTGCCCGGCTTCGATCTGGAGCAGGCGCTGCGCGACCCTGCCTTCGTGCGCCTGACCGCGCCGGGCGTGGGCGTCCCGGTGCGCGACGCGTGGTATGCGCTGCACCGGGAGGAGAGCGAGCGGCAGAGAGCCGAGGAGAACCGCGCGATGCTGGCAAAGGCGGCGGCCGCTTCGGCCCGCCGGCCCCGGGAGGGCGGAGGCAGCGGCGGCACGGCGCTGATCGCCGCCGACTACCGGAGCCTCAGCCGGGCTGAGCAGCTTCGCGTAAAGAAGCGCATCTTTGAGGCCGGCGCCCGGGGAGAAAAGATTTATCCGTGACCCCT
>CAMJQX010000219.1 GCA_946408145.1 uncultured Clostridia bacterium | reverse complement strand
TCATCCTGAAGGCCCCCAACGTGATCGCCCTGCCCCATATCGGCGCCTGCACCCCGGAGAGCGAGGATCGCTGCGCCGTCATGGCGGCCGAGGAGATGTACGACTATCTCGTCAACGGCAACATCCGCAACAGCGTCAATCTGCCCGACGTGGCGCTCAGCCGCATGGGCGTGTGCAGGCTCTGCGTCATCCACCACAATGTGCCGCGCATGATCACCAGCATCCTGGATTTCATCAGCAGAAAGAACATCAACGTCGAGCACATGATCAACAAGCCGCGCGGCGGCTATGCCGTGACCATCGTCGACCTGTCCGAACCCATCGGGGAGGACGTGGCCGACGCGATCCGCCGCATGAACGATGTCGTGAGGGTGCGAGTATTGTGAAAAAGATCGGAATGCTTGTCGCCGTGGAGATGGGGGCGGTGCTGTCCCGCTACGGCAAGGCCATGGCCGAGGAAAACCGCCATGGCTTCAAGGTGCTCACCTACGATATGGGCGAATACCTGCTGCATGTCATCGGCTCCGGCGCGGGCGAGATCGCCGCGGCCGCGGCCTGCCAGCTGCTCATCGACCGCTATGAGGCCGAGCTGGTGGTGAACTTCGGCGTGGTCGGCGGCCTGACCGAGGAGATGGGCCAGACCAAAACCTGCGTGGTGGAGAAGGTCGTGCACTACGACTTCGACACCAGCGCCTATGACGACACCCTGCCGGGGCAGTACTTCGAGTACCCGGACGTGTATCTGCCCGCGACGCCCGCGCTCGTCGCGCGCGCGGCGGAGATCGCGCCGGAGCTGAAAAAGGTCGTCTGCGCCTCGGCGGACAAGTTCGTCGAGGGCGGGGAGGCCAAGCGCGCCCTGCACGAGCGCTGGGGTGCCGACATCTGCGAGATGGAGGCCGCCGCCGTCGTGCTGACCTGCAACCGCAGCGGCGTGCCCTGCCTGCTCATCAAGACCGTTTCCGACGGGCTGATGCAGGGCGGGGAGGACTTCGGCACCGCGCTGCGCCATACCTCGGAGCTCTGCCTCGAGGTGGCGGACAGGATCATAAGGGAATTGTAAAGAAACCGCAGGGGCGACCCTTGCGGCCGCCTGGAAAGAAAGCGGGCGACCGTAAAGGTCGCCCCTACGACTGCAAGGAGAACGCCATGACCGAAAAACTCTACTATCAGGACGCGTATCTGCACGAATTTACGGCTGTCGTCACCGCCTGCGGGGCGGGGAAGAACGGCTTCCTTCTGGAGCTCGACCGCACTGCCTTCTTCCCGGAGGGCGGCGGCCAGCCGGCGGACACCGGGCGCATCGGCGAGGCGCGGATCCGCGACGTGCACGAGAGGGACGGACGCATCCTGCACGATGCCGACCGCGCGCTGCCGGTCGGGGCGAGGGTGGACTGCGCCGTCGATTGGGAGCAGCGCCGCCGCCGCATGCAGAACCACTCCGGCGAGCATGTGCTCTCCGGCACGGTGCACCGCCTGTACGGGCTCAACAACGTGGGCTTTCACATGGGGGAGAGCTGCATGACCATCGACTTCGACGGGGAGCTGAGCGAGCGGGAGCTCGCCGCCGCGGAGTCCGCCGCCAACGAGGCGGTGCGGGAAGATCTCGCCGTCCGCGTGTTCTATCCCTCGGCGCAGGAATTGGCCGCACTCGAATACCGCAGCAAGAAGGAGCTGACGGGGCAGGTGCGGCTCGTGGAGATCCCGGGCGTGGATCTCTGCGCCTGCTGTGCGCCGCACGTGCGCCGCACCGGGGAGATCGGCCTGATCAAGATCCTCTCCGCCGAGCGGCACCGCGGCGGCGTGCGCATCGAGCTCGTCTGCGGGCTCGACGCGCTGGACGACTACCGCCGCCGCCAGGAGGAGAGCGCGGCCGTCTCCCGCCTGCTGAGCGTGCCGAAGGAGAGGATCGCCGCCGCCGTGGAGCGGCAGCTGGAGCAGCAGGCGAAGCAGAAGGAGCGCATCGCGGCGCTGAGCATGGCGCTGGCACAGCGTATGGCGGAGGACACGGAGGCGACGGAGGGGAATCTGCTCGTCTTCGATGAGCTCCTCGACGAGATCGCCCTGCGGGAACTGGTCAATCAGCTGATGGAGAAGTGCCGGATCGCGGCCGTCTTCTTCGGCGGCGAGGGGGGCCGGCGCTACATCATCGGCAGCAAAACCGTCGACCTGCGCCAGTGCGCCCGCGAGATCAACGCCGGCATCGACGGGCGCGGCGGCGGCAGCCCCGGCATGATCACGGGCCGTGCCTCGGCGGACGACGGCACGATCCGGAACTTCATCGAAAAATACAAAAGTTTAGACACTCTTGAATAAAATGTATAACATGTGCCTTGAAAAGTGAAAACTTTTTCGTCATTATTGCCAAAACGCGATTGACATTAGTCTGACACACCGCTATAATAATTTCTGTGAAAGTGGGCTTATTGCGCCCAAAAACAGGATAGTAATTTGGAGGGTTATCTGTGAGAGATCTCAAACATCTGATCTACTTTGAGAATCTGCTTCAGGAAGCCAACAACGACCTTGTCAAGCAGGCGAAAGCCGAGGGCAAGCGCGCGATCGGCTACACCTGCTACTTCATGCCTGAAGTACTTCTCGACCTGCCCGGCTGCTTCTCCGTCAGACTGAGAGCGCCGCGCTGCACTTCCCCCGACATCGCGACCTACTACCTCTCCGGCCGTGTCTGCCACTACGCCCGCTCTCTGCTGGAGCGCGCGCTCGAGGGCGGCTACAACTTCCTTGACGCCCAGATGGGCACCGAGACCTGCACGGCCACCTGCCGCTTCCAGGAGCACCTGCAGCAGAAGCATCTCGACTCCGTCGAGGATATGCGCATCATCGACAACGACGACTTCTTCTGCGAATTCACCGACATCCCGTTCAAAAATTCCGAGAACAGCTACCAGCACTTTGAGACCCAGCTGCGCGCCCACGTCCTGGAGCCGCTGCACGAGCACTTCGGCATCGACATCTCCGACGAGGCCCTGCTCAAGACCATCGAGGAGCACAACGAGGTCTGCCGCCTCATCAATGAGATCGGCGACTACCGCAAGCTCGACAACCCCACCATCACCGGCTATGAGTTCC
>CAMJQX010000218.1 GCA_946408145.1 uncultured Clostridia bacterium | reverse complement strand
CCTGTATTCTTTACTTGACGATGCTCGCGGGCAGCCAGGCCGTGGTCACATAGGCGTCGCTCTCGCTCGTGTTGTCCTTGATCTTCTGGCAGTAGGCCTCGGCGTCGGCCCTGTTGTAGAAGGCGCCGGCCATGATCTCATACACGCGGGAGCAGTCGTACACGAAGGCGGGGAAGCCCGCGGCGCTCATGGCGTCGCGCGTGCGCTCGGCTCCGCTGAAGGAGTAGCCCGCGGAGAACTGCACCGTATAGGCCAGGACCTGGCCGTTCTTCTCGCGGTAGAAGGCGCCGGTGGGCTTCTCCAGATTGTCCTTGATCGGGCCGGGCAGGCCGTACTTTTCAAAGTGCTCGGTGAAGGCCTCGATCTCGCTGTCCGGCACCAGGGTCGTGACGATGATGGTGTCGGTGCAGCTGGTGTTGCTCCAGATGCAGTCGCGGTAGTTGAGCGTGTTGCAGATGTCGCGGAACTTGCCGCTCATCACGCGATAGCCGTAGCCGCTGGGCTGGATGAAGGCGTCAAAACCGGCCTTCTGCATCTTTTCCGCCAGCGCCTCGGCATAGGAGATGTCCTGCATGGTCGCCAGCGCCACGGTATAGACCTCGCTCCCGGCGGTCTGCTGCAGGGCGCCGGCCGAAGCTTCTGCCGCGGGCTCGGCCGCCTCCTCGGGCGCGCTCTCCTGCGGCCCGGCCTCGAAGAGGTCGATCGCCTCCGCGGGCAGCCACGCGCTGCCCAGATATGTTTTCACGCCCTCGACCGCCTCGCTGATCTCCTCGCGGCAGGCGACGGCATCGGTCATGCTGCGGAATTTGCCGCACATCACGACGGTCTTGCCATCCGTCTCGTAGAGATAGGCGTCGAAACCGGCCGCCAGCAGCCGGTCACGCAGCTCCTCGCAGCTCTCTCCCACGGCGGAGCGCAGCTTGACAGCGTATACGTTCTCCTGGCTCTTGTCCTGTGTATAGCTCTGGTCCGCGGCATAGCTCCCCTCGGCGAAGGCCGAAACGCCCAGCGTCAGCACGATCGCCAGCGTGAGCGCGAAGCTCAGCAGCCGCATTCCTCTCGTCTTGCGCATTGTTGTATCCTCCTGTTCGCCCGCTCTGTGCGGGCCTCACTTATACAGTCGGATTATTATACCACAGATTTCCCGCTGTGGGGAATTTTTTAAGAATTCTTCAGCTTTTCCCTTCGTGCCGCCCGGGCGCGGATCTGACGCGCTTTCGTCTTGCAAATGGGCTTTTACGATGTTATACTGTAGTGTATTCCATGATTCAGGTTGCTCAAAGCATTTGGGAGGCCGGACAATGAAGGCGATCAGAAAAATCTTCTCTCTGCTGCTGGCGGGCGTTTTCGTCCTCTTCGGCAGTTCCGTATTCATGCAGTCGGACGGGCCGTCCGCGCTCGGCCCTGCCGCCGCCGCGCCCGTTGAGGTCGGCGAGAGCCCCGTCGGCACGGCGGAGGAGATCACCGCCGTCGAGGCGGATCTCCCGGATGCCGCCCCGACGGAGCCCCCCGAGCCTACGCCCACGCCGGTGGTCATGGTCGACGTGCTGGGTACCGCGTACCCCTCCGACACCACGACGGCGCTGGATCTGAGCGGCCGCGGGCGGGACGCGGTCCTGTCCGTTGTCGACAGCCTCGGGCAGTTCACCGCGCTGGAGCGGATCACCCTCGGCTCCGAGGCCGACGGCCTGACTTGGGACGATATCGCGCGCGTGCACGCCGCCGCGCCGAACGCCGCGCTGGACTACGCCTTCACGCTCTACGGCACGGCGCAGAACCTCGCCAACGAGACGGTGAACCTCAGCCATGTGCCCGTGGGCGACCGCGGCGCCGCCGTCACGGCCGTGCTGCCCTATATGACGCGCTGCACGTATCTGGACATGGACAGCTGCGGCGTGAGCCACGAGGACATGTACGCCATCCGGCAGGCCTTCCCCGGCGTCAACGTGGTCTGGCGCGTCAACTTCAAGGGCTACAGCGTGCGCACCGACGCGGAGCGCATCCTCGCCTCCAAGCCCTCCATCGCCGGAGAGCTCCACGATGAGGACGTGGTCGTGCTCAAATACTGCGACGGCTGCAAGTACCTCGACCTCGGCCACAACGAAAGCCTGACCAATATCGAGTTCGTGCGCGGCATGCCCAATCTGGAGGTGGCGGTCATCGCCATGAACCCGATCCAGAGTCTGGAGCCGCTGACCGCCTGCCCGCACCTGGAATATCTGGAGACCCAGACCACCAGCATCACCGATCTCAGCCCGCTGGCAAACATGAAGGAGCTGCGCCATCTGAACATCTGCAAGCTCCCGAATCTCTACGATATTTCCCCGCTCTTTAACCTGCCCGACCTGATGCGCCTCTGGATCGGCTGCATCACGCCCATCCCCGCCGAGCAGGTCGCGCAGATGCAGGCGATCGCCCCCGCCTGTGAGATCGACACCTCCGTGGTCGACCCGACCACCGGCACCTGGCGCATCACCGGATACATCCGCGTCAGCCTCCCGCTGCACTCCGATCTGGACTTTGAGCAGGAGGTCCTGGCCCCGCGTTACTACATGCTGCAGGAGCAGTTCGGCTACAAGGATTCCGACTTCTCCTTCGCCGGCAACGATCCTCTGTACTGAGTCCCCATTCTGATTTTGGAGAAGGCCATGCGTAAGAAATCATTGTGCCTCTGTCTGCTGGCGCTGTGCCTGCTGCTGTGCGCCTGCGGCGGAGCGAAGGTCGAGCCCGTCGTCGTCGACGGGAACGAATACCGCCCCGACAAAACCACGGAGCTCACCGCCGCGCTCACGGAGGAGACGGTCTCCGTTCTCGATGAGCTGCCCAATCTGGAGCGGGCCGACCTGAGCGGCAGCAGCTGCCTCGGCGCGATCCGCGACTGGGCGAAGACCCATCCCGAGGTCGCCGTGACCTACACCGTGCCCGTCCGGAGCGATCTCGTCGTGACGAACGACACGGTCTCGCTGGATCTGTCCGCCGTGCCCCGCGCGGAGCTGGACGAGGCCCTGCTCATGCTGGAATACCTGCCTGCGCTGCAGGCGGTCGAGCTCGGCGAGCTGGCGGATCCCTCCCCCGCCGAGGCGCTGCAGCGGCAGTT
>CAMJQX010000217.1 GCA_946408145.1 uncultured Clostridia bacterium | reverse complement strand
GCGCCCTCCCACTTGCTCACGGACTGGCGCGTCACGTTCAGCTTTTCGGCCAGCTCCTCCTGGGACCAGCCGTTCTTTTTCCGTTCCTCAATGATCTTGTCTGCCAGTATCATGGATCTCTCCTCCTTTTCGGTTCTGGAGAAATGGTATCAGAATCGCCGGGTGCAGGCCAGAAAGCCGCCCCGGCAATTTGTCAACCGCCGGTTGCGAATGGGGAAAACGCCCGCGCGTCAGGCCTTTGCGGTGATCTGCGCATCAGAGAGCTCCATCAGCTCGCGCTCGCTCTCGATGTCCGCCGGATTGGGATAGCTGCGGGCCATTTTCTCGAAGTCCGCGCGGAGCTTCGCGGCTTTCTCCGCGTCGCCCCCGTGCAGGGCGAGGGCGTACTCGGTGCGCAGGACCGAGGGGAAGCGCTTCATGCTCTTCATAAATTTCTGCAGCTCCTTCGTG
Organism: uncultured Clostridia bacterium; assembly: GCA_946408145.1. The sequence goes on along the minus strand of CAMJQX010000217.1, from coordinate 2,693 downwards.
AGCATCGCGGAGGGATCCCCGCCGCGCAGCAGGGAGAAAAAGACCCGATCGCAGGTGATAAGGCTCCGGTACACGCCTACCAGCTTCGCATCGCCCTCCAGCAGCGCCCGGGCGGCCTCGTCCGCCTCGTCGATGTGCTGCGCGTCGGCAAGGCGCCCCTCGCGCATCACCGCGACGGAGGAGACGATGCGATTTTGCAGATCCGCCCCCTCCGGGAGCGTGAACCACTCCTCCGGCATGTCCCGGAGCCGCACGCCGCGCCCGCTCTGCTCATTGACCTTCAGCTGCGCCCAAAAGGCCCTCACCGCGTCCTTTGATCCCTTCATGGCGGCGATGTTGGCCCCGTCGTTGCTGACGCCCGCGCTCTGCAGCGGCAGGCCGTTTGCCAGCGCGTAGCCCAGACCGACGACCGCGCCCATGCGCAGGACGGCGCAGAGCGCCGTGCCGGGGCAGAGCAGGCTCAGCAGGAGGAACACGAGCGCCGTCAGCAGGTTCATCAGAACGCCGCCGAGGTTATAGAGCACGAAGGGCATGGTCCCGTTTTGAAGCGCCGGCGGCGTCATCAGGCACTGGCCGCCCGTCCCCGCCAGGGACATGCGGCGAAAGCGCAGGCCCTCCTCCGTCTTCTGCAGCATGAGGCTCCCCACGCGGAAGGAGGAGAAGCCGTAGCCCGTCAGCAGCCCGAAGATCAGGTGCCCGCCCTCGTGCAGGATGATCTGCAGATACATCACGGCGTACAGGGCCAGGAGCAGCAGGCCGAAATACAGCAGAAAGCTGCCGAAACCCTCCACGCCCGCAGCGTCCATATAGTCCAGAATCAGCAGGCCGCAGGCCCCGCCGATCAGCAGGAAAAACAGCACCATCAGCATGCCGCCCCAGTCGGTTTTCTTCTTTTTCATCGGAAAGCCCTCCGTTTTGCTTGTTCCGCTCCATTATAGCAAGGAGCGCGTGCGGCCGCAAGCTTAAGAAATCTTCAGAAAGCTTAAGAGACAATACGGCGCATTTTTGGTATCATAGGGAGGAAGCCAACAGGAATCGCCGCCTGAAAGAATACGAAGAGGAGGAGAGGCGTTGTGAGAAAAAGCTTGTGTCTCCTGCTGGCGCTGCTGCTGCTGGCGGGCCTCGCAGCCTGCGGAAAAACAAGCGAAGCCGAGCCGGAAGAAGCCCCGATCGGTGAGCTGCGTCCCGGCTGGATCCCGACGGAGTTTCCCTTTCCCGAGGGGCTGAGGTCGGAGTACGGCGTGAATTACGCCGAGGGCCGCATCTACCTGTCCGCCCGCCGGGACGGGGAGCACCTGATATCCGTCTATGACACGCTGACGGATACCTGGTCGGAGCTGCATTTCGACAACGCCGGGCTGGGACAGTACGCGCGCGCCGGCGCGCCCTCCCTCGCGGAGGGGACGCTCTGGGCCCTGCTGAACACCGACAGCCCGAACGGACAGGAGCTGCTGCGCGTTGACCTCTCCACCGGCGCGGGGAGACGCATGTCTGTCGACTTCAAGCCCGGTGGCAACAGCGAGAGCATGAGCCGGAGCTTTGCCGGCGTCTTTGCTCTGAGCCGGGACGAGGCGCTGCTCTACGACTGGGACAATGCCTACCGCGTGGATGCCTCCGCCCGTCTGCTGGAGACGATCCCCGGCCTCACGGAGCTGGACGGCTCCCGGGCGGGCGAGCTGCTGTACACCGCGCACAACGGCGGCGCGCGGCCTCTCGACCTCGCCGCGCTGCGCTACGGCTCGGCTGTGGATCTGAGCGTGAGTCGGTACGTCAGTGACCGGGGGAACGTCCTGTGCGACCTGGACGCTGGCCGGGCCGTCGGGATCTATGATCCGGCGAGCGGGGCGATCCGCCGCCTGTTCAGTTGGATAGATGTGGCTCTTGACATGGACTCGCTGGGCGGCGGCGCGGCCTTTGAAAACGAGAAGGGCGAGATCTGGTACCCCGCCGAGCGCGGCTATGTGCGTCTCACGGAGGGCTTGCTCTCAGTGAAAAAAGAGCTGGTGCTGGCAAGCCACGGCTACGACAGCCTGTACGCCGACCAGATCCTCTACTTCAACCACACCGACCCGGAGTACAAGATCACGGTGCGGCGTCTGGAAGACACGGAGGGCGCCGCCTATGACCGGCAGATGATCGAACTTGCGACGCAGGGCGGCGTGGACCTGCTCGACACCTCGCTCCTGCCGGGGAGCGCACTGGACGGGCGGGTGCTGGAAAACCTGCTTCCCTATCTCGACGCCGACCCGGAGATCGGCCGGGAGGACTTCATCCAGCCGCTGCTGCAGGCCATGCTGCGCAGGGGCGGCCTGTATGAGATCCAGCCGCGCTTCACGCTCGTGACGATGGCGACGCATGCGTCGCTTTTTCCCGGCCGGGAGAGCTGGACTTACGACGCCGTGGAGCGGCTTGCCGCGGAGCACCCGGAATACGAGATGTTTTTCGCCGGACGGGATCGCGAGGTGCTGCTGGACGCCTTTTTGAAGATGGCCACGGCGGAGTATGTGGACTACGACAGGGCGGTCTGCGATTTTGAAAATGAGAGCTTCAGGCGCGGCCTGCGCTTTGTGCGAGACCTGCCGGAGCCGGAGGGGACGCACGCAGCCCTGCTCATCAGCCAGGAGGACGCCGCGGGCGGCAGCTTCTTCTGCCGCCGGCTGCTGGAGGATGAGGACTATGTCTACTGCGGCTTC
>CAMJQX010000216.1 GCA_946408145.1 uncultured Clostridia bacterium | reverse complement strand
TTTTTATGCGCTTTCTCTTATTCCGCTTTCATGCATCGGAGCGCGTTGAGGATCGCGAGGATCAGCACGCCCACGTCGCCGAAGACGGCGAGCCACATGTTGGCGAGACCCAGCGCGCCGAGGATCAAAATCAGGATCTTCACGCCCAGCGCGAGCACGATGTTCTGCCGCACGATGCGCATGGTCTTGCGCGCGATGCGCACGGCCAGCGGCAGACGGGAAGGCTTGTCGTCCATCAGCACGATATCCGCCGACTCGATGGCGGCGTCGCTGCCGAGCGCGCCCATGGCGATGCCGACGTCGGCGCGGGTGAGCACCGGCGCGTCGTTGATGCCGTCCCCGACGTAGGCGAGCCTGCAGCCCTGCGCGAGCAGCGCCTCGACCTGTTCCACCTTCTGCGCGGGCAGCAGCTCCGGCACGCAGGTGTCGATGCCGAGCGTCTGCGCGACGTGGGCGGCCACGGAGGCCTTGTCGCCGGAGAGCATGACTGTCTGCTTCACGCCGAGCTCCCGGAGCGCACGGATCGCGTCCGCCGCGTCGTCCTTGAGGCTGTCGTTGATGACGATGTGGCCGAGGTACTCGCTCTCGCGGGAGAGGTGGATGATCGTGCCGAGCAGATGGCAGTCGTGCCAGTCGGCGCCGACCTTCTGCATGAGGCCCGCGTTGCCGACGTAGTAGGTCTGCCCGTCCACCACCGCGCGGATGCCGAGACCCGCCAGCTCCTCGATCTCGCCGAGGCGGCTCTTGTCGATGTCGCCCTCGTGGGCCTGCAGGATGGACTGCGCGACCGGGTGGCTCGAATAGCTCTCCGCCGCGGCGGCGATATCCAGCAGCTCGTCGGGGGAGACCTCCCTGGGGTGCACGGCCTCGACGGCGAAGCGGCCCTGGGTCAGGGTGCCGGTCTTGTCAAAGCAGACGGTGTCCACCCCGGCGAGCGTCTCCAGCTCGCTGGCGCCCTTGATGAGGATGCCGTAGCGGGAGGCCCCGCCGATGCCGCCGAAAAAGCTCAGCGGCACGGAGACCACCAGCGCGCAGGGACAGGAGACGACCAGGAAGATCAGCGCACGCTCGAGCCATTGACTCCAGTTCCCGACAAAGAGCGGCGGCACGAGCGCCAGCAGCAGCGCGCCGACGACCACGATCGGCGTGTACCAGCGCGCAAAGCGCGTGATGAAGCTCTCGACCTTCGCCTTCTTCTCGGCGGAGTTCTCCACCAGCTCGAGGATGCGCGCGACGGTGCTCTCGGCGTAGACGCTGTCGGCGCGCGCCTTCAGAAGCCCCGTCAGGTTGATGGAGCCGGAGATCAGGCGGTCGCCCTCTGCGACGTCCACCGGCATGCTCTCGCCGGTGAGTGCGGCGGTGTCCACGCTGCTGCTGCCATCGAGCACGACCGCGTCGAGCGGGACACGCTCGCCCGGGCGGATCACGAGCGTCTCGCCGAGCTCCACCTCTTCGGGATCGAGCGCCAGCTCCTCGCCGCCGCGCAGCACGGTGGCGCTGTCCGGGCGGATGTCCATGAGCGCCGCGATGGATTCGCGGCTGCGGCTCACGGCCACGGACTGGAAGAACTCGCCGATCTGGTAAAAGAGCATGACGGCCGCGGCCTCGGGATATTCCGCGATCGCGAAAGCGCCGAGCGTGGCGATGGCCATCAGGAACTTCTCGTCCAGCAGCTGGCCGTGCAGAATACCCAGCGCCGCGCCGCGCAGCACGTCATACCCGATGATCAGGTAGGGCACGGCGAAGGCCAGCGCCTTCCAGACGCCCTGCAGCGGCAGCAGCGCCGCGGCGACGCAGAGCACCGCCGAGACGATGATGCGCGCGAGCGTCTTCTTCTGCTTCCTGCTCATGTCCGTTACTTAAGGATCACGCGGCAGTCGGGTTCAACCTTTGCGATGCAATTGACGGCGGCCTGCACGACCTCGTCAAAGACCGCGTCGTCGGCCTCGATCGTCATCTTCTGCGTCATGAAGCTGACCGTGGCCTTTGCCACGCCGGGCAGCTTGTTGACGGCGGCCTCCATCTTGGCGGCGCAGTTGGCGCAGTCCAGATCCTCCAGCTTGAATGTCTTTTTCATGTCGTTTCCTCCCTTTCGTAATCCTCGATCAAATGTTCAAAGCCCTGGGCGATGATGGTGCGCACATGGTCGTCGGAGAGAAAGTAATAGATCGTCTTGCCCTCCCGGCGCTTCCCGACCAGATCCGCGTCCTTCAGGATGCGCAGCTGGTGGGAGATGGCCGACTGGGTCATGCCCAGCAGCTCCGCGATCGCGCACACGCACATCTCCGATTCGAACAGCGCGTACAGGATCTTGCAGCGCGTGGTGTCCCCGAATATCTTGAACAGGTCGCTCAGATCGCTCAGCAGCTCGTCGGCCGGCAGCTCCTGCCGGACCTTGGCCAGGATCGCATTGTGATCGTGTCCCATCACATGAACCTCCATTCATATGAATGACTGTTCATATATTAGCATGCGGCTTTTGCTTTGTCAAGGGCTGAATGAAAAAACTGCCGCGCCTATGGCGCGGCAGTTATCGTATATGAGAATGCCGATGGCAGGCTGCTCAGCGCGAGAGCTCCGCCGCGGTGAGGGCCGCGACGCGGGCGTTGTTGAGCACGAGCTTGATGTTGGACTCCAGACTCTCGCCGCCGGTGAGCTCCACGACCCGGGCCAGCAGGAAGGGCGTGGTCTCCTTGCCGTGGATGTGCTGTTCCCTGGCCTCGTCCAGCGCGCGCTCGATCGCGGCGTCGATGACCGCCTTGTCCATCGCGTATTCCTCGGGAATGGGGTTGGCGACGAGCATGCCGCCCCTGTAGCCGAGTTCGCGCTGGGCGGCGAAGATGGCCGCGAGCTCCTCGGGGCTGTCCACACGGTAGTCCACGCCGAAGCCGGACTTGCGGGTGTAGAAGGCGGGCAGCTCCTCCGTGCCGTAACCGATCACGGGCACGCCCTTGGTCTCCAGATACTCCAGCGTCAGCCCCAGATCCAGGATGGACTTGGCGCCCGCGCAGACCACCATGACCGGCGTCTGCGCCAGCTCCTCGAGGTCGGCGGAGATGTCCATGGTGAACTCCGCGCCGCGGTGCACGCCGCCGATGCCGCCGGTGGCGAAGATGCGGATGCCCGCCATGTGGGCGATGATCAT
>CAMJQX010000215.1 GCA_946408145.1 uncultured Clostridia bacterium | reverse complement strand
TCCTGGGTCAGCGGATTGCCGCCGACCTTGACGACCTTCAGCCCGCTCAGGCGGTGCAGCACCTGGATCGACGCGATGCGGTTGCCGGTCAGATCCAGCGACTCCAGCATCGGCAGCGCGCCGAGCGCCGAGATATCGGTCAGCTCGTTGTAGCTCAGATCCAGCTCCCGCAGCGTGAGCCGGCTGGGACAGTACTCCAGCTGGTAGATCGCGGTCAGGTGGTTCTGGCTCAGGTTCAGGATCTCCAGACTGTCGAGCCGGTTGATCCCCTCGAGATCCGTCAGGTTCTGTCCGCTCAGATCCAGCTCCGTCAGATCGCTTGGGTAGGTCTTGCCGCCGATCGTGGCCGTGTAGACCAGATCGGAGTGAATGATCGTGCATCCGGGGATCATGGATTTGAGATAGCTGACCGCGTTGTTGCTCAGGCCGTCGTTCTCCTCCAGCGAGAGGCCGCTGAGCATGACGAGCTTTTCCAGATACTGCAGATCCATGTCCACGAGCCCGGTGTTTTTGAGCCTGAGGTTCTGCAGATTGACGAGCTTGGAGAGGCCGGAAAAGTCGGAGAGCGGATTGTCCGACAGATCCAGCGCCGTCAGCGTCGTCATCGCGCCGAGCGGCGTCGTATCGGTCAGCTGATTGCCGGAGACGTTCAGGCTGCGCAGCTTGCTCAGCCCCATCAGCGGCCGCAGGTCGGTGATCTCATTGTTCGACAGGTCCAGCTGTTCCAGGCCGGGGATATTCATGAGCGCCTGCAGGTCGCTGATCTGATTGCCGCCGAGCTTGAGCCAGCGCAGCTGCCTGCAGACCGAGAGCGCGGAGATGTCCCGGATCTCGCGGTCGGAGAGATCCAGCTGCGTCACGTCTGACTGGAAGGTCACGCCGCCGAGGCTGATATCCGCTGCCTCGCCCTTCTCCACGTCGCTGTAAATGGCGCAGGCGGGCAGCGCCTCGGACAGGGCAGTCAGCGCGTCTTTGTCGATGGGCACGCCCCGCAGGCTCAGGAGGCTCAGATTGCTCAGGCCGTACAGCGGCGACATGTCCTCCGCGGGGTTGCCGTCCAGATAGAGGATGCGCAGCTCGGACAGGCCCGCCAGCGGGGACAGATCCGTGATCTGATTGCCGCTCAGATTCAGGATATCCAGCCCGCCGAGCTTGCCGAGTTCGGTGATGTCGGTCAGGCTGTTGTTCATCAGGGAGAGGTTGTCAAGCGCGTAGAGCCTGCAGACCTCCTCCAGATCGGCGTCGGTCAGGCCGCGGTCATCCAGCACGAGGTCGGTGGCGGTGGCGTCCATCCCCTGCCCGAGCACATAGACCCGGTCCGCCTCCTGCAGTGCCTGACGCTTGCCGTCGATGCGCGCGATGCGCGTGCTCACGGCCTCATGCGTCAGATCCATGCCGCGCAGCAGCTCCAGCGCTTTTTCCAGATTGTCCTGCTCCTCATAGCAGTCTGCCATCAGAAGCAGGCACTCCTCGGTCTCCTGTTCGGCGGCCGCCTTGCGCAGCGCCCGCAGGGCGGTGTCGTAATCGCCCGCCTCCCGGCTCTGCGCCGCCAGCGTCATGCTCTCGGCATAGACGTCCGTCCTGCTGTAATGCAGCTGCAGCGCCGCGAGCACTGCCAGCAGCAGCAGGGCCGTGATCGTCCCCGCGAGGAACCAGCGCCGTTTTCGTTTTTCACCGGGCGGCAGCTGGGGCCGCAGCGGTCCCTCCAGCAGGCGCAGCTTCACCGCATGCCGCGGCGTACGTCGGCGCCTGCCGGCCGCGTGAGAGCCGGCGCGTGTGCTTCTCTTCATAAAGTATCTTCCGTTTTCTCCATATTCTCAGCAGGGGGCTCCACTACGATGGGCTCCTTTTCGACGGGCGCGGGCCTCGCCGGCGTATCGTGCGCCGGGGAAGGCTCCCCGACCTGCGCCGCGGGCTCCTTCACCTGCTTTTTCATGGCGAAAGCGGTGAAAAGCAGCGAGAGCATGATGCACAGCACGCTCATCTCCTGCATGCCCTCGGCGAAGGTGACGGGATTGACCGTGTCGCGCAGGCGAGCGATATCCTCCACGCCCACATGGTAGCAGAAGGGGAAGAGGAACAGCGGCACCAGCAGCCACTTGGTGCGGATCAGCGTAAAGACCGTGCCGCTGTAGAGGATTGCCACGGCCGCGTAGAGCAGCAGGCAGAGCAGCATCTGCGTGGTGTTCTCGAATTTCAGCGCCTTGAGCACAAAGAAGGCCACGCCGCCCAGAACGGGCAGGAAGGTCGTCCAGAGCGCATGCCTGCCCAGAACGGCCAGCAGCAGGATGAACAACAGACCGCTCGCAATCGGCAGGATGATCTGCGTGATCAGGAACTCCCGATCGTTCCAGAGGCCCCAGCAGCCGATGCCCCGGAAGATGATGGACAGCAGCATGAAAATCAGCGCAGCCGAAGTCCAGAAGCTGTTTTTCTCCACATAGTATTTGATCTTGGTCTCTATCATTTCCGTCTCTCCGCCTTTCTATCGGTCACAGATTCTCCCGGAATTATTTGATTATATCATGCGCCGGTTCAATATGCAAGATACGGGGCGGCAGGCGGAGCATCTGTTTTTTGCCCCGGCAGCAGAAAGATACGGAAGGCGGGAAGCGACGCTTCCCGCCTGAGAACGATTTATCCGTATTGTTCCGCCACATAGAGGCCCGCCCGGCTCTGGATCGAGGCCGCGGCCTCGTCCAGTGTTTTGGCGCCCTCAAAATACAGCTGCGCCTCGGTGTTCAGGATCTCCAGCAGCGGCGCGTCGTCGTGCGCAAGCTTTTCGGTGCCGTACACCAGCTCCCGCAGGCGCTCGGCGTCCCCCTCGGTGAAGTATTCGTAGCCGCCGAAAGCCTCGCTCCGCCCGCTCCAGGTCTCGAGGCTGCAGGCGAGGGCCTTCTCAAAGGTCGCGCGCAGGACCGGGATCCCGTAGTCCACGGGTTCCTCCGTGCGCGTGAGCAGCAGCTTGAGAAAACGCCAGGCCGCCTCCTTGTGCTCCGAGCTCGCCATCATGCCGAGGCGGATGAAGCCGCCCGTGCTCTCGTCATAGGGCGTCCCGCCCGCGCCGAGGCGCATGAAGCAGCTGCCGTTCCCGCTCGTCTCGGGGAAGCCGCAGTAGACATAGTCCTCATCCTCCAGCAGCCGGCGGCAGAAGAAGCTG
>CAMJQX010000214.1 GCA_946408145.1 uncultured Clostridia bacterium | reverse complement strand
CTGGAACGCGCTGTATATCGAGAACCACGACCACCCGCGCATCATCAGCCGCTACGGCAGCGAGCGCTACCACGACGAGAGCGGCAAGATGCTGGCCGCGATGTACATGCTGCAGCGGGGCACGCCCTTTATCTATCAGGGGCAGGAGATCGGCATGACCAACCTGCGCCTCGAGAGCGTGAACCTCTATGAGGACGTGATGACGCACAACAGCGCGCGCATCGCCTCGAAGTTCCTGCCGCGAAAGCTCGTGCTGCGCATGGTGCAGGAGGGCTGCCGCGACAGCGCGCGCACGCCGATGCAGTGGTCGGCGGAGCGCTACGCGGGCTTCTCCGAGGCGGTGCCCTGGTTCTTTGTCAACGACAACTACACGAGCATCAACGTCGCCGCGCAGGAGGAGGATCCGGACTCGCTGCTCAACTTTTACCGGAAGCTGATCCGCTTCCGGAAGGAGACGCCCGTCGCCCTCTGGGGCGACTACCGCGAGCACCGGCCGGAGGACAAAAAGCTCTACGTCTATGAGCGCAATCACCAGGATCAGAAGCTGCTGGTCGTCTGCTCCTTCACCGACGAGCAGGTGCGCTTCGAGGCGCCGGAGGGCATCGACCTCAACCGCGGCAGCTGTGTGCTCTCGAACTACGACATGAACTTTGTCATTGCCAACGGCTTCACCACGCGGCCCTACGAGCTGCGGGTCTATCTATTTCCCTAACGGTTCAGTCCCCTTGAGGGGGACTGAACCGTTAGGGAACACTCACGCATATCGCACGAGGCGCACGGGAGAAAGCGCCTCGTTTGGTCGGCGTGAGGCCTCGCTCAGCTCGGCTTAGTGTGTTTTTGGCGAGGCAAAGCCCCGCCAAAAACGGATTGTTTTTTCGCCTTGCGGGGCGAAAAGCAGAGGGGAGCGCCCCTCTGCCCCCCCTGAGCGCTGATCGGGCCGATTCAAAACATTTTCATGAGGTACTTATGGAACTGCAGGAAAAAGCCTATGCCAAGCTGAACCTCTCGCTGGACGTGGGAACGAAGCGGGCGGACGGCTATCATGAAATGAATATGGTGATGCAGACGGTCTCGCTCTGCGACGAGCTGCTCATCAGCACCACGGACGACGGGAGCCTGCGCGCGCGGAGCAATCTGCGCTTCATCCCGAATGACGAGCGCAACCTCGCCGTCAAGGCGGCGCGGGTCTTTCTCGATGCCGCGGGGGAGAGCGGGCAGGGCCTTCTGATCACGCTGCGCAAGAACATCCCGGTCGGCGCGGGCATGGCCGGCGGCTCCTCGGACGCGGCGGCGGTGCTGCGCGCGCTCAACCGCATGTTTGAAGACCGCTTCTCCTGCGCGGAGCTCGAGAAGCTGGCGGAGCTTGTGGGCTCGGACGTGGCCTTCTGCGTGGCGGGCGGCACGGCGCTGGCCCGCGGCCGGGGCGAGATCCTGGAGCCGCTGCCCGCCCTGCCGGACTGCCGGATCGTCATCTGCAAGCCTGAGTTCTCGATCTCCACGCCGGAGCTCTTCCGGAAGCTGGACAGCGCCCCGCTCCGACACCACCCGGACACCGCCGGCATTATCGAGGCCCTGCGGCAGGGCGACCTGAACGCTCTCTGCCGGAGGATGTACAACGTTTTCGAGGATGTGGGCGACCGCCGCATGCGCACGGTGGGGCAGATCAAGAGCCGCATGCTCGACCACGGCGCGCTCGGCGCCATCATGACCGGCACGGGCTCGGCGGTCTTCGGCATCTATACCGACGAGGCCGCGGCCGCGAACGCGGCGCGCGAGCTGAGACGGGAGTACCGCTTCGCCTGCGCCGCGAGCCCCGTGGGCAGGCTCTTCGACTAAAATGCAAAAAAACCGTCCATACTCTCGGAAAACGGAGTATGGGCGGTTTATTATGGAAAAACGATTTCATGTATGGGAGACGGCGGCGCTGCTCGCCCTGTGCCTGACGCTGCTGCTCGGCACCTGGGCCGAGGGGCGGGAGCGCGCGATCAGCGGCAGTGTCCTGCGTCTGCACGTGATCGCGGCCTCGGACGCGCCGGAGGAGCAGGCGCTCAAGCTGCGCGTGCGGGACGCGGTGCTGGACTACCTTAAGCCGAAGCTGGAGGACGTACAGGACCGGGACGAGGCCCGCGCGCTGCTGGCGGGGGACCTCGAAGGCGTGCGCGCCGCAGCGGAGAGCGCCGCCGAGGGGCGCGCGGTCAGCGTGACGCTGGGGCGGGAGCGCTACCCGCTGCGGCAGTACGAGGGCTTCCGTCTGCCGGCGGGAGAGTACGAGTCCCTGCGCGTCGTGCTCGGCGAGGGCGAGGGGCGCAACTGGTGGTGCATCGTGTTCCCGCCGCTGTGCCTCGAAGCCGTCGAGGGCGAGCGCCTGCAGCGCGTGATGGGCCCCGGCGACTGGGGCATCGTGTGCGAGGAGGAGGGCTATGTGCTGCGCTTCCGCCTCGTGGAGCTCTGGGGCGAGCTGATGCAGCTGCTGGAAGATCGGGCGATCCTCCGCGGGAATTGATTTCGCCGGGGAAATACGGTATACTGTTCCCATCATCCTTGAGGGGGAAGAGACATGAAGCTTTGCAATCTGCTCATCGACGGGAAAACGCATCTCGGCCTTGTCACCGAGCGCGGCGTGATCGACGCGTCCGGGACGGGCCTGCGCATGGAGGACCTGATCGCCGGCGCGGAGCGCGCGCCGCTGGAAGCGCTGGCGGCCGATCCCGCGTCCCCGGCGGTCGAGCGCCCGGTATTTGCGAACATCCTCGAGCGGGCGGACAAGATCGTCTGCGTCGGCCTCAACTACCGCGAGCACGCGCGGCGCGCGGGCCTGCCGATCTCCGAATCCATCGTGTTTTTCAGCAAGTTCGCCGACGCGCTGGCCCCGGACGGCGCGGAGATCGCGCTGCCGGAATGGGAGGACAGCTACGACTACGAGGCGGAGCTGGTCATCGTGATCGGGAAGGAGGCCTGGGGCGTCAGCGAGGAGGAGGCCATGGCGCACGTCTTCGGCTACACCTGCGGCAACGATCTGAGCTGCCGCACGCCGCAGAAGCGCACGACCCAGTGGCTCATCGGCAAGACCATGCCGGGCTTCGCCCCCTGCGGCCCCTGCATCGTCACGGCGGACAGCTTCGACCCGGAGCAGCCCCACGCGATCAAGAGTTATGTAAACCAAGAGCTGCGCCAGAACGG
>CAMJQX010000213.1 GCA_946408145.1 uncultured Clostridia bacterium | reverse complement strand
GCGACCGGCAGAACAACGATCTCGGCCGCTTCTTCAACGCCCACCATCCCGCCGTCCTGCGCCTGATCAAGCTGGTCGCCGAGAACGCCCACAAGGAGGGCATCTGGTGCGGCATCTGCGGCGAGCTGGGCGCCGACCTGGAACTGACGGAGACCTTCCTCTCCATCGGCGTGGACGAGCTGTCCGTCTCCCCGCGCAGCGTCCTGCCTCTGCGCCAGAAGGTGCGCGAGACCGAGGTCGCCGCGGTTCAGGAAAAGATCGTCGCCGAGCTTATGGGCGACGAGGTCGGCCTGTAAGGCAGCTTTCAGATTACCGTTTTCAGCTTTCAGATAGGGCGGGCCGTACGGCCCGCCCTTATGCTGCCTGTATGGTGTTTTGCCGGTCACCCGGAGCATGGGCAGAGGAGCTCGTTTTGCTCCGATCACCCTAACTCCGCTTCTCCCGCCTGCGGAGCTTACGCTGCGCGCGCAGGAGATTCGCCGCATAGCGGCCCAGCATGCCGAGCACGGGCAGCACGCCGCCGCACTGCTCGACGAAGGTGACGCTCTTGAGATCCTTCGCGTCGACCTTGTTGTCCACCGCCTCATGCAGGCGCACGTTGTCGCCTGCGAAGGACCGTACCGCCGCGCCGCCCAGCGCGATCACACCGTCGGCGATCGCCTCGGCCTCGCGCCGCTGCGCGTCGGCAGGGGAGGGACCCGTCAGCGGGAAGAGGGCCTGCACCGCCTGCTCGAAGGCGCCGTTGTAGGCCGGGCCGAGACTCCGCGCCTGCGGCGCGGCGGCCAGGTACAGCTCCATGGAGCAGCCGTTGCCGCGGCTCGGATAGTAACGCTGTGGCCCGAAGTAAGTGCCGAAGGGGTTCAGGCTCACGATGCGGCTGCCGTTTTCGGTCTTGAGACGCAGCGGGCAGTGGGCCATGCTGCCCAGCACCTGCCGCGCGTGGGCCAGCAGCAGTCCGCCGTGCTCATCCGCCGCGCAGAGCGTGCCGCCGGTGAGCTGGTGGTTGATCGAGGAGATGTTCTCGTTCTGCGGGAAGGCGCGCCAGAAGTCCGCCATCTCGTAGCGGCTGAGCGCCCCGGCGAAATTGCGCTTTTCGACGGCGATGCCGTCGTCCCCGCGCAGCGTCAGCTCGAAGGGCGCGGTCTGCCTCCACTTCGGGTCGCTGTAGCGGCCCAGGTTCGAGGCCTGCGAGGAGATCTCGTGATCCTCCCTCGTGTAGGGGAACTGCACCGCGCTTCGGACGAAGAGGCAGTCCGCCGCCGGAGAAGAGAAAAAGTCAAAGCAATAGCTGCCGGCCTTCTGCTCCCCGGGCAGATGCACCGCGCCGCGCAGCCGCGTGCCGCAGCCCTCGCCGCCGAGCGGCAGCGCTTCCCGGATCGGAGGATCGAAGCGGCAGATCTCGCCGCCGTAGTCGATCCAGCTGTTCAGCGCCGCGAGCTCGCGGCCGCGAAAGCGCAGGGAGAGGCCCGTCGGCGCGTCTGTCACAGACCAGCCGCTCTCCGTCAGAAGGGCGGGCTTTTTGCTCTCGCCGAGGGAGAAGCGCAGCGCGTATTCCTCCCGCGGCGTCTCAAAGCGCGCGATCAGGTACAGCGAGGCGACGCAGCCGCCCGCATGCCGTCCGGTCTCGCAGGCCGTCCAGCTTTGCAGCCCCTCGCTCTCCAGCCGCAGGCGGGAGAGCTCCTCGCAGAAGCCGTCCTCGAGCGAGAGCTGCACGGCGGCAAGGCCGCTCTTCGCCGGATCCCGCAGCCTCAGCTCCGCGCACGCGGGCAGGGCGTCCTGCTCCTGCCGCAGCATGGTCTCCGAGAGCGCCAGCGCCTTGCGCTCGCGCGTGATGTTCATGACCGGCGAGGCGAGGCCGAAATGGGTCGTGCTCAAAAGGCGCACGCGGGTCTCGAAGGAGGGAGAGGCGCTGTCGCGCGGGGCGAGCCGCGCCGCAGCGCGGGCGCGCTCGAGCCTTGTCCAGATCAGGCGATTGAAGGGTTTCTCGCTCCAGCTCATGTAGCCGGAGAGATTGCCGTCCGCCACGTCCTGCCCGAACGTGATCTCCCCGACGGGGGGGTGGCTCTTCAGATAGCCGCCCGGCGTGTCGAAGACCACGAAATCCAGATCGGCCACCTCGTCGATATAGCCGCCGATGCCGCCGAAGCAGGGCAGGCGATCCATCGGCGCGGCCATGGGTTCCCAGAGGAAGCTGTCGGCGTCGGTGTTGAGGAAGAGGAACACGTCGCCAGGGATCCCGCCGTGCAGCTGCTGCTCGTGCAGCTCGAAGGCCAGCGCACGCAGCGAGCCCGCATCGATCACGTCGTTGGGCGAATAGGTCGGCAGGACCGTGATGCTCTCGCCCTGCCAGGTAAAGCGCAGGGGGTTGAAGGCCAGCGCGTCCGGCAGCGGGGGGATCAGGGTCCGGAAGGCGTCGAAGGAGATGCAGCTGTAGTACAGGCAGATCGCCTCGACGCCCGCTTTTTTGTAGGACTTCACCTGCGGCGGGGAGAACATGACCTCCTGCGGGCGGATGATCCGCTCGCAGCCGCCGAAAAGATCCTCCAGCCCGCTGCCGTACGGGTTCGAGATCGCCCAGGCGATCGAGGCGGCGAACTCGTCCTCGGTCATGGCGCTCATGGCGCCGTTGTTGTAGCCCATGAGGATGTTCTCGTCGCCGCGCCGCCGCACGCGCTCGATGATGTCGGGCGCGTATTCGGGCAGCACCTTTTCCAGCGAGAATGCGTTTTCGAAGTCCCAGGTCCCGCGAACGGGGATACCCCGGGCGTTTCGATCGTCCAGGGTATCCAGGATGTGCCTTATGATGCGAAGATCGCCGCCGAAGCCCAGCGCGTCGTTGCTGTCGCCCCGGTAGGAGTGATAGCAGTTGACGTGAAAGCCGAAGCCGATGTGTACCTTTGCCATTACTTTGCCCCGCTGAGTTGGCTGAAGGCCTTCTCCTTCTCCACCTGCAGCTCCTCCACGCGCTTCTTCGACAGGGGATACCAGAAGCGGAGGATCAGGAACACCAGCAGGAACAGCACCGCCGGGATCATGACGGAGGAGTTGTACATGCTCTGGAGCTTCGCGTCGCTCAGGCCCTCGGTCTTCAGCTCGGAGCCGTTGTAGCCGATGCGCAGCAGCGGGACGTTGATGAGGATGGTGGCCACGGTCTGGCCGAGCTTGCGCATGAAGGAATAGA
>CAMJQX010000212.1 GCA_946408145.1 uncultured Clostridia bacterium | reverse complement strand
CGTCGGAGAAGCTGCGCACCATTCAGGTCGGCATCCGCTACTTCACCAACCAGTTTTCGACCGACTATGTCTCCATGTACGCGGCCATCGTGATCTCCATCGTGCCGTCCATCGTCGGCTATGTGCTCTTCCAGGAGCAGATCATTGCCGGCATGACCAGCGGCGCCGTCAAGGGCTGATCCCCTGCGCCGCCCACAGCAAACAGAAAACCCGCCGTTCATACGGCGGGTTTTCTGTTTGGGCAGCTGATTCACGGCTGCGCTTCGATCGTGCCGAGCACAGTGTAGATCATCCCGCTTCTGCCGCGGTCGGAGCGCATGAGCGAAATGCTCCCGACACGCATGGAAGCCGGCCGGATCGCCGTTCCCGGCAGTTTCCCGGACGCCCGCCGGAGCAGCGTGATATGCGGGGAAAAGCGCTTCCTGTCAAAGGGGATGCCGTGCTCCGCGAGCGCGCGGCGGACCCTGCGCACGACGGCGGACAGCGCCGCTGATTCCTTAAGCCCCGCCCACCAGAGATCGCCGAAGCAGCCCATGCCCTCCAGCGCGAGCTCAAAGGGCGTGAAGGATACGCCTGCCAGCGCATCGAGGACGGGCGCCGCGTTCGGATATTCCCCGATGAAAGCCAGGGTCAGGTGCATGTTTTCCTCCGGTGTGAAATTGCCGCGGACGCCGCGGTCATAGAGCTCGTTCTGTGCGCAGAGCAGGGCGTCCTTCATGTCCTCCGAGAGATTGACGGCGATAAACAGTCTCATGCTGCTCCCCCCATTATGCCGTTTTTTTCCTGTTCGCTTTGATTATACCACAGCGCGGCTGTGTTGTCCGCTTTCTGTCAAAAAAGGATTGCATTCACCGCATGCCTATGATATGCTCAAAATGGGTAGTTATATAAGGTAAATCTTTGGGCAATACGTCCAAAAATTATACAAAAATACACAACACAGGAGGAATGTCAGTATGTCTGTCAAAATCACCCGCCGCGATTTCCTGAAGGGCACCGCCGCCGGCGCGATGGGCCTTGCCGTGACCGGTCTGATCGGCAAGAACGCCCCCGCCTATGCCGAAGAGGCGCCCGCGGTCATGAGCCCTCAGGAGGCGATCGCGAGACTGAATCCCCAGGACTACGACTATCGCAGCAAGGACACCGATTTCAGCCATGTCTTCTCTCCCTGGAAGCTCGGTCCCTTTGAGATCAAGCACCGCATGGTCAAATCCGCGGCAGGCTCCGACACGGGCCGGAATCCCGAGGAGTGGCTGCACTACTATGAGGACTTCGCCAAGGGCGGCGTCGACATGATCTGGATCGAGGACTTCGCCGACCTCTACAACAATTTCCCCAGTACCCGCAAGCCCGCGCGCGACACGGTTCCTTTCCAGGAGCTGGCCGACAGGATCCACGCGCTTGACGGGCATCTCGGCTATCAGCTGTCCACGATGAGCTTCAACTCCAAGGACATGACGCTCGACGACGTGCACATGCTGCAGGAGGACTTCATCAACGCCGCCGTCTATCTGCAGAGCCAGGGTCTCGATGCCGTTGAGATCAACGCCGCCGGCAACAACGTCGGCCAGACCTTCTTCTCCCGTCTGCGCAACACCCGCGAGGACGAGTACGGCCCGCAGTCCTTTGAAAACCGCGCCCGCTTCGTGACGGAGATCGTCCAGGGCATCAAGGAAAAGTGCGGAAAGGACTTTGTCGTTCAGGTCCTGATGAACGTCATCGAGGAAGACGACCAGAACATGGGCGACAGCTCCCTGGCCACGACCGTCGAGGAGAGCTGCGAGTTCGCCAAGCTCCTCGAGGCCGCCGGCGCGGACAGCCTGCACCTGCGTCTCGGCCCCATCGGCCGCCACATCTGCCAGTTCGCCTCCGAGCTGTACTTCACCGGCTACGGCATCGAGGGCACCAACGGCTACGGCGCTCAGTTCGACTTCAGCCGCCACTGGCAGGGCAAGCTGGTCGCGAACCACTCCGGCTGCGGCCTGCTGCTCAACATCGTGCAGGAGGTCAAGCAGGCGGTCAGCATCCCCTGCGGCGGCGTCACCTACATGGATCCCGCGCACGCGCCCAAGATGTTCGACGACGCGATCGCCGACGGCAAGCTCGACTTCATGATGATGACCCGCTCGCTGTGCTGCGAGCCCGAGTACGTCAACAAGCTGCGCGAGGGTCGGCTGGACGAGATCGCCCCCTGCACCCGCTGCCTGCACTGCCACTTCGACTACGACGAGGAGGGCAAGACCTACGAGCACTGCCGCGTCAACGTCGCCACACAGCGCGCCTGGCGCGAGGTCATGCCCGAGGGCCCGATCCCTCTGCCCGCCGAGGGCGAGAAGAAGGTCATGGTCGTCGGCGGCGGCCCCGGCGGTCTGGAGGCTGCCCGCATCGCGGCCGAGCGCGGCTATGACGTCACGCTGTACGAGAAGAAGGGCTTCCTCGGCGGTCTGCTCCCCTTCGCCTCCGCGATCAAGGGCCCGCATGAGAATCTGGACGACTTCCTGGCCTATCTGAAGCGCCAGCAGGAGGTCAAGGGCGTCAAGGTCGTCACCGGCCAGGAGGTCGACGCCGACTTCATCAAGGCCGAAGCCCCCGACGTGGTCATCCTCGCTGTCGGCGGCCTGCGCGACACGCTGGGCTTCGAGTCCACGCCCGGCACGACCGTCCTGAGCTTCGACGAGGCGATCAGCCTCGACCGCATCGGTCAGGAGGTCACCATCGTCGGCGGCAACTGCCAGGCGGTGGACATGGCGCAGTACCTGATCGCGCACGGCAAGCACGTCACGATCGTGTCTCCCGATCCCAAGGACAAGCTCGACAAGGGCCAGTCCTCCTGGGTCAAGACCTTCACCCTGCCGATGCTCTACTCCCGCGGCACGCGTCTGTGGCCCAACGCCTCCCTCGCGGCTGTGGGCGACGGCACCGTCACCATCAAATCCGAGACCGGGCTCGACGTGACCATCGCCTGCGACACCGTGATCGAGGCCATGGACATGCTGCCCAACAAGGCGCTGGCCGAAGCGCTGGACGGTATGGAGGTCTACTGCGTCGGCGACTGCGAGAAGCCCTGGAACATCGCGGAAGCCGTCACAGCCGGCAACCTGACCGCGCGCAAGATCTGATCCCGCGCGCTGCGCAGAATCAAAGCAAGCTCTTAAAACACGCGAAAATCCCTGTCTGCCAAGCGCAGACAGGGATTCTTCATCTGTCGCCGCGTCCGGTT
>CAMJQX010000211.1 GCA_946408145.1 uncultured Clostridia bacterium | reverse complement strand
GAGTGCCAGACTCCGACTCTGGAGGTCGTGGGTTCGAATCCCGTCAGCCGTACCAGCGTCAGAAGAAGCCTGCTTCGTTCCGCTTTCCCGGTTTGCGAAAGAGCCGGAAAAGCTCCACATCCGCAGGCTCCTTCTTCCTTTCCAAATCGGAGGTTCTCACGGGGGAACCTCCGATTTGGTATGCGCGGCCTCTCTCGTGTAAGGATTATACAACAGCAGGCGTTCCCGAAAGGCGACGCCTGCTGTTGTACTGATATGAGTTAACGGGGAAATCGCGGCTTCCGGGAAGGAATCCGGTCCGCATATCCATGAAAACACGCGCCGTACTTGCGTTTACAGCCTGAGCGTGCTATTCTGAACAAAAGAGAAAAACTGAGAAAGAACGGCGAAACGGTCGTATCCGATCTTTCGCCGATGAGGGGATGCAGATGGTTAGGCTTGTTCAGATCGATCCGGCGCTCCGGCCCTTCGAACAGGATCTGGAGCTGCGCATGGACAACTACCGCAAAACGCGCGATGCCCTGACAGAGGGCGGCAGCTTGAGCGACTTTGCCAACGCCCACAGCTACTACGGCTTTCATCACACCGCCGAGGGCTGGATCTACCGCGAGTGGGCCCCCGCCGCGGACGCGCTGTATCTGACGGGCGAGTTCAACGGCTGGGACGCCCAATCGCACCCGATGAACGCGGTCGGAAACGGCAACTGGGAGATCCGCCTGCCGAGCGAGACCCTGCGCGACGGGATGCGCGTCAAGACCGTCGTGCGAAACGGGGAGCGCCTGAGCTGGCATATCCCGCTCTTTGCGCGCCGCGTCGTGCAGGCTCGGAATGCCTCCGGCTTCGAGTGGGTCTGCGAGGTCTGGGATCCGGTGGAGCCTTTCCCCTGGACGGACGAGGGCTTTGTGCCGGATAAGACGCCGTTCATTTACGAATGCCACGTCGGCATGGCGACGGAGGAGTACCGCCCCGGCACTTATCGCGAGTTTGCCGATCTCGTGCTGCCGCGGGTACAGGATCTGGGCTACAACATGATCCAGCTGATGGCGGTGATGGAGCATCCCTATTACGGCTCCTTCGGCTACCAGGTATCCAGCTTTTACGCCGCGTCCAGCCGCTTCGGCCTGCCGGAGGATCTGAAATATCTGGTCGACCGCGCGCACTCGATGGGTATCGCCGTGTTGCTCGATCTCGTCCACTCCCACGCGGTCAGCAACACCGTCGAGGGCATCAACCGCTTCGACGGTACGGACTATCAGTTCTTCCACGCCGGCCCCAAGGGCGACCATCCCGCCTGGGGGACCAAGTGCTTCAACTACGGCAAGCACGAGGTGCTGCACTTCCTGCTGTCCAACCTGAAATTCTGGCTGACGGAATTTCATCTGGACGGCTTCCGCTTCGACGGCGTGACCTCCATGCTCTACCATGACCACGCCCTGGGCAGCGCCTTCACCGATATGCACATGTATTTCTCCATGAACACGGACACCGAGGCCGTCACCTACCTGCAGCTTGCCAACGCCCTCATCCGGGAGGTCAATCCCAAGGCTCTGACCATCGCGGAAGATATGTCGGGCATGCCGGGCATGTGTGCGAAGATCGCGGACGGCGGCATCGGCTTCGATTACCGCCTGGGCATGGGTATTCCGGACATGTGGATCCGGCTCATCAAGGAGCAGCGGGACGAGGACTGGAACCTCGACTACATCTGGCACGAGCTGACCGTACGGCTGGCGAGGACCATCGCCTATGTGGAGAGCCACGATCAGGCGCTGGTGGGCGACCAGACCGTGATCTTCCGCCTCGCGGGCGCCAGCATGTACACCGACATGGACAGGGCCTGCCACAATCCGACGATCGACCGGGCGATCGCGCTGCACAAGATGCTGCGCCTGCTGACGATCTCCGCCGGCGGCAGCGGCTATCTGACCTTCATGGGCAACGAGTTCGGCCATCCGGAGTGGATCGACTTCCCGCGCGAGGGCAACGGCTGGAGCCACCACTACTGCCGCCGGCAGTGGAGCCTTGTGGACAACGGCTTTTTGAAGTATGAGCTTCTCAACAACTTTGACCGCGACATGATCCACGCCTGCAGGAAATATGCTGTTATGCGGGAGTGGGCGCCGACGCTGCGCGTGCTGCATCAGGGCGACCATATGCTGGCCTTCGAGCGCAGCGGCCTCGTCTTCGTTTTCAACTTTGACCCCCAGTACGCGCATGAGGACTATATCATCCCCGTGAGCGTCGGACGGGATCATGAGGTGCTGTTCACGACCGACGACGCGTGCTACGGCGGCTTCGACCGCATCGGGCACGAGCCGCGTTCGGCCTTTATCGAGGGCCATACCGGCCCGGCGCTTGAACTGGGCCTGCCGCCGAGGACGGCCATGGTGCTGCGTCCGGTGGATGCTTCCGCGCGATGAGGGAGCCCGAACGCGAGATCTGCGCCGCCATCTGTGCGCATGACGGCATCAAGGCGAGGGAGATCGCAAGTGAGCTGGGGATCGACCGGCTGACGGTCAACAAGATCCTGTACAGCTCGCCGCTGATGAAGGAGCTGTGCTGGCAGGATAAGCAATACCGCTGGCACGGCCTCATCCGCCAGTCACGCCCGCATACGGGCCTGCAGGAGCTCGCGGCGTACTATGATTCCGTGCAGGGCTTCCTGGAGCTCGATGAGGACGCCTGGATGGAACAAATGACCGCCGGCTGCGTCAATATCGGCAGGAGTGTGAACGACACGCGTGGCCTGCTCCACTCCTTCCGCGACTGCCGTGAGCAGCTGCTCGGCTTGTTTGCAGACCTTCGGCAGATGCTGGGGGAGAGCTGCCTCGGCTGGGAGATCGCCTTCGAGCTGCGGCTCAAGCGTTCGCGCTATATCCGGATCTATGCGGACGTGCTGGTGATCACGGAAGACCGCGTCTTCTCGCTCGAGTTCAAAATGAAGGACGGCATCGAGCCGGAGGAAGTGCAGCAGGCGGCCAAATACGCGCCGTATCTGGAGATCGTTTTCGGGAAAGACTATGAGATCATCCCGGTGCTGGTGCTGACAAAAGCGCGGGAGCGGTTTTCCTTTGCCCCCATCGGCGATACGGATCGCGTGCTGCCCGTCTGCTCCGGCGATATGCTGTTCAATGTGTTCGACGAATACCTCGGGTTTCTGCAATAGTTTTGCAAGGAGGAATTGCCGTGTATCTGTATCGTTCCGATATCTATTATCTGCTGACCATCGTCATG
>CAMJQX010000210.1 GCA_946408145.1 uncultured Clostridia bacterium | reverse complement strand
GCCATGTCGAAGAAAAAGCACAAGGTCATCGACGCCGAGCGCGTGGCCTTCGTGCGCGGCGATCCCGAGCGCGGCATCGACGGCGCCGTGCGGCGCGGCATCCCGGAGGACGTCGCCAACAGCATCTACGACGAGATCCTGGACTTCGCCAGCTACGCCTTCAACAAGGCCCACGCGGTCAGCTACGCGATCGTCGTCTACCGCACGGCCTACATGAAGCGGCACTATCCGCAGGAGTACATGGCGGCGCTGCTGACCTCCATCCTCGACAGCAGCACCAAGGTGGCCGAGTACATCGCCGAGTGCAAGAGCATGGGCATCCGGCTCCTGCCGCCGGACGTGAACCTCTCGGACGCGAACTTCACCGTTGACGGCGAGAACATCCGCTTCGGCCTTGTGGCCATCAAGGGCATCGGCTGGGGCGCGATCGAGGAGCTGACGGCCGAGCGCGAAAAGGGCGGCCCCTTCCAGAGCTTTGAGGACTTCTGCCGCCGCATGTCGGGCAAGGAACTCAACCGCCGGGCCGTGGAGAATCTGATCAAGGCGGGCGCTTTTGACTCCATGGGCTATACGCGCCGCGCGCTCATTGAGGTCGCCGGGGCCGTGATCGAGAGCATCGCCCAGCAGAACCGCGACAACATCTCCGGGCAGATCGACCTCTTCGGCGGCTTCGAGGAGGAGAGCGCGCCCGTCAGCATCCCGATCCCCGAGCGGCCCGAGTACAGCCGCCGGGAGATCATGTCCATGGAGAAGGAGATCACCGGCCTGTATCTGACCGGCCACCCCATGGACGAGTACCGCGACGCGGTGCGAAAGATCGGGGCCGTGCCCATCGGCGCGGTGATGAGCGACTTCGCCGCCGAGGACGGGCCGACGCGCTTCCATGACAACCAGTACGTCACCGTCGCGGGCAGCATCGAGTCCTTCCGCACGCGCACCACGAAGAACAACGCCCTCATGTCCTACATCCAGCTCGAGGACGACACCGGCAGCATGGAGCTTATCGCCTTCCAGCGCGCGCTCGACAGCGGCGGGGCCTACATCCAGAACAACGCCGCCGTCATCGTCAAGGGCCGCATCTCCGTGCGCGACGAGAAGGAGCCGCAGCTCATGGTGGACAGCATCCGTCCCCTGTCGGATCTCAACGCCGTCGGGACGCAGGAGCCGCCCCCGAAGGAGAAAAAGCTCTGGGTCAGGCTCCCCTCACGCTTTGATCCGGCGCTCAAGCGCATCGAGCTGATTTTGACCATGTTCCCCGGCGACGGGCAGCTGATCCTCTGGTGCGAGCGCGAGAAGAAGCGCATCGGCGCCCGCTGCCTGCTGCACGAGGCGCTGATCGCCGAGCTGGAGGAAATGCTCGGGAAGGAAAACGTCGTGCTGAAATAACAGAGAAGACAGACACAGGCAGGGCCAATGCCCTGCCTGTGTCTGTCTGCGCGAAGAAGCTGCATGATTGCTGGCCGTATGGAAATGATAAGCTGCGCGAAGCAAAACCCATTTCTTTCCGTGTGGAAAGAAACGGTTTTTGATGCCAAAGAAAGACACAAGGGGAGGCTGGCCGCCTTGCCGCAAATGCCATTCCCGGGCCTGTTTCACGACGGCCCGCCAATGGCGCGGCTGCGGAAATTGCGTGCCGCCTGCACCTGCCGCCGGCAGCGGCAGCCCGCAATTCCCCTTGACCCCTCGGCAAAACGGGCAACTCGACGGCCTCTGCCGTCGCCCTAAGACATCAGCCGGGCATTACCCCGGCCAACATGGTACAAGTCGTGCGCTGTCGTCCGAACGTGCGAACGCTGGCTCGCCGATCTATCAACCGGGCAGCCGCGCGTCCGTGCGGGATACAAATATCGTCAGCAGTAAAGCGGAGCGGCAGCGAAATGCGGGCCCGGCAGCCACGCGTACTTGCTTTAGCGGCGGACCATGTTCCACCCTTAGGCTCGCCGCTTCTGCGAGGAGTCCAGAGGAGACTTCCTCTGGTCGCCTTTCTCTTTGGAGTATAAGAACCGTTTCTCTTTCCGCGAACAGGAAAGAGAAATGGTTCTTGAAATGCGCAGCCAAACTCCTGCGATCGCTTTGGAAGGAACTCTCTATACCCGCAAAAACACAGGCAGGGTGAAAACCCTGCCTGTGTCGTTTCGTATGAACTTGTCCGAGCCGATCAGTATACGAACACCGGGATATAGGTCGAGGCGTTCTCATAGATCAGCTGCGCGGCCTCGAGCGGGACCTCGATGCAGCCGTGGGAGCCTTCCGCCGTCAGATAGGTGTCGTCACCGTAGTTGGTGGTGCGCCAGGTGGCGTCGTGGATGCCGATGTTGCCGTTGAAGGGCACCCAGTACTGGACGGTGTAGCTGTAGTCCGCGCCGGCAAGCTTGGCGTCCTTCTTCGTGTAGCTGACCGAGAAGGCGCCGGCGGGCGTGGGCGTGCTGTTGGCGATCGAGCCGGAGACGATGGGCGTGCTCATGACCAGATTGCCCTTGCGGTAGAACCACAGGTACTGGTTCTGGAGGTTGATCTCGATGAAGGAGTTGTTGCCGCTCTTGAAGTGCTGCTTGACGGAGCCGACGTAGTCGTACTGCGCGTTGACCTCGCTGCCGTCCTTGACGGCGTCGGTCACTTCCTTGAGCAGCGTCGCGCGGTTGAGCACCCAGCCGGTATCCCAGTCGTTGTAATGCACCTCGGCGCCGTGGCGTTCGAGGGTCTTGTACTTGCGCTCCACGCCGTCGGCCTTGTTGTCGGCGATCAGCTTGTCGAGCACGGCGGCCAGCGCTTCCTCGTCAAATTCCACGTCCGCGCCGGTCTCGGTGGGCGTCACGGTATAGGCGCCGGCGAGATCCGCCTTGCCCAGCGTCACGTCCAGCCCCTCGCCGAAGTGGATGGTCACGCTCTTGCCCATCGCGGCGTTGATGGCGTCCATCTGCTTCTGGAGCTTGGCGTCGATATCGGCAAAGTTGCCGGGTGTGCTCGTCGTGGGCACCGCCACGCGGGGGCTGCTGCTCAGGGAGCCGCCCTTGAGCACGCTCGCCAGATTGGAGGCCGCCGCCGCCAGATCGGGGGCGGTGCCGTCCTTCGCGGGCTTGATCTCCCAGCCGTTGGAGCCGTTGACGAGCTCGGGCGGGGTGGCCGCGCTCTTGCCGTAGTCGCCGACCGCGCCGGCGATCATGGCCTCCAGCGAGCCCTCATCCAGCCAGCCGAGGCTGTAGGAGCCGCCGCCCTGGCCCACAATGGCCAGCGGCAGGAAGGC
>CAMJQX010000209.1 GCA_946408145.1 uncultured Clostridia bacterium | reverse complement strand
TCACCCCGATCGCCATCGAGAAGGGCCTCCGCTTCGCTATCCGCGAGGGCGGCCGTACCGTCGGCTCCGGTGTTGTCATCGGCATCAACGAGTAATCTGTTCTCAAAAAAAGGCCATGGTGTGATCGCACCATGGCCTTTTTTTGCCCTGCGGGACGGGCGTCGCATCCGCGGAAGCGGATATGCTGCCGCTTTTTGACATAATTCCGCGGATTCTGTCGCATCATTTCTCGAAGAAAACCTTAAAAATGCGGAATTGGC
Organism: uncultured Clostridia bacterium; assembly: GCA_946408145.1. The sequence goes on along the minus strand of CAMJQX010000209.1, from coordinate 3,012 downwards.
CTTGCCTTTATGCGAGGCTTATGGTAAAATCATTCTGTATGTATGTCTACATAACACCATTGTTTTTGAGGGTAATACCGTTATGGATCAAGAAAACACTGTGAAGGAGCTCTCGCCGGAAGAGCTGAAAAGGCAGAGAGAGCTCAGACGCAAAAAGGCCAAACGGAAGGCACGCAGCCGCCTGATCAACCGCATCTTCGGCTTTGTCCTGGCGACGATCATCATGGCCGGCCTCGGCGGACTGGGCCTTGAGTACGTTCTGCTCAAGGGACCCTCCGAGACGCTGCGCAACACCTTCGCCATGACCATGTTCGAGACCCGGCGCTTCACCTGGATCCCGAACATCTTCCTGACCGAGGAAGAGGTGGCGGAGCTCAAGGCCACGCGCAACCAGCATGTCGAGGAGGAGTTTGACGCTTCTCTGATTTCGCTGGCGGTCGAGGAAGAAGAGCCCGCGGATACGGGCGACGGCCCGCAGCCCGACGCCTACGGCCTGATCGACGAAGACGGAGACGGCATCATCATCGAGACCGTCCGCGGCAGCGGCTTTGTCGGCACGATGATCGTCGTCAAGGATCCGCACCGCGTATTCGTCGGCGCTGCCAACCGCAACAGCGGCTATGGCCTGACGCTCGAGCAGATGTGCGAGAAGTACGGCGCGGTGGGCGGCATCAACGGCGGCGCGTTCGTCGACAAGAACGGCAGCGGCTTCGGCGACAAGCCCGACGGTCTTACGATCCTCGAGGGCGAGGTCCGCAACGAGGGTTACGGTGCGGACGCCTTCGTCGGTCTGGACAAGAGCGGCGTGCTGCATGTGGGCTATTATACCCTGGCTGACGTTCTGGCTTCGGAGATCACCGACGGTGTCAGTTTCGGCCCTGTTCTGATCATCAACGGCAACGTGACCGATTCCGCCAAGATCCCCAGCGGCGTCAATCCCCGCACCGCCATCGGCCAGCGTGCCGACGGCGCGATCCTGATGCTCGTCATCGACGGCCGCCAGGTGCACAGCATCGGCGCGACCTATACCGACCTTGCCCGCATCATGGCCGACCACGGCGCGATCAACGCCTGCAACCTCGACGGCGGCTCCTCCTCCAGCATGTACTGCTACGGCGAGTATCTCAACAGCAGCTCTTCTGCCAACGGTGTAGCCCGCGCCCTGCCCGACGCGTTCCTGATCCGTCCGCTCGATCAGATGCAGGATCACGCATCCGGGGCGGAGACGGCGGCGCAGCCCTGATGGAGGTGTGAGAGATGGCTAAAAGAAGAAAGAAAAACACCCATGGCGCCGGCGCTTACGCGGCTGCCCTGATCATCTACGTTCTGATCCTTGCGGTCGTGATCGTGTTCGGCCTTACCCGCCTCTGGGACTATGCCAAAACCATCGACGCAGTCGTCCCCGAAGCGACGATGGACGTTTACATCGAGCAGCTGAAAGAGACGATCTGGGATCAGGGCATGGCGACGACGGTCGCGGCCATGCCGCACGAGTTCCAGACGGATGCCGAGTGCGTCGACATCGTGCGCAATATGCTTGAGGGCGAGTGGAGCTACCGCCGCCGTCCGGGCAGCAGCGATTCCTCCGGGATCGTCGAGTACGACCTGATCTGCGGCAAGAACCTGATCGGCAAGGCGACGGTCGTGCGTGACGAGTCCAAGCGCGGCACCATGCCGGATCTGCAGATCCCCTGGATCGTGCAGAGCAACGAGTTCTATGTGGACGGGCTGTATACCTCTCTGAAGGTCACGGTGCCCGAAAACTATACCGTGCGCATCAACAACGTGGTCGTCGGCGAACAGTACATCGTCGAGCGCGGCATCCACTACGACGTGCTGGAGCCGTACTACAGCCAGTTCGACGGCCTGCCCACGAAGGTCACTTACGAGGTGCACAACATCTTCGGCGTGCAGCAGCCTGTCGTCTATGACGAGGACGGGAACATCTTTGTCTACGACGAGTCCAGGAACGATATGCAGTATATCAAGCAGCCGCCGCAGGAAACCTTTGCAAGACTCGAGGCTTTCGCCATCGCTTTCTCCGACGCTTACAAGCATTTCTCCGCCGGCACCGGCGATCCCACGGCCGCCATTGCCCGCCTCAACCCCTACATCATTCAGGGCAGCGATCTGGAGAAGCGCCTGTGGCTTGCGCTCGACGGCTACGACTGGGCCCACACGGTCTCCTATGAGTTCAACGGCGCGGTGCTCAACAGCGCCATCGACGTGGGCGGCGGCTACTATATTCTTGACGTTACGACGGAGACCACGGTCGTCTACCCCAACAAGGGCGACAACGGCACGCTCCACGAATTCGGCGGCCTGACCATCATCGCGCAGGACTTCGGTACGGAGTACCGCGTGGTGACGGTGGAGAACTATTGATCGAGGGTTGACTATGGCAGACATGCAAAGCTGTCAGAATAAGGTTGCGGTCATCCTGCCCTCCCTTGACCCGGACGCCAAGTTCACCCGCGTGGTGGAAGGCCTGGTGGAAAACGGTTTTCAGCATGTCGTCATCGTTGACGACGGCAGCAGCGCGGAGCGCCAGCGCTTCTTTGAAGAGGCCGCCCGCCATCCGGAGTGCACCGTGATCCACCACGGCGTCAACAAGGGAAAGGGCCGCGCGCTGAAAACGGCCTTTGACCATGTGCGCAGAGAGCTGCCTGAGCTCGAGGGCGTGATCACCATCGACGGCGACGGGCAGCATCTCCTGCCGGACATCGTCGCCTGCGCGGAGAGGATGCTTGCGGAAGGGGACAAGGTCGTCCTCGGCTGCCGGGACTTTGACGCGCCCGGCGTCCCGCCGCGCAGCGTCGCGGGCAACAAGACCACCAACCGCCTCTTCAAGCTCTTTTACGGCATCACCATCTCGGATACGCAGACGGGTCTGCGCGCCATCCCGGCCCGCTTTCTGGATCGCTTCTGCGAGATGGAAGGGGAGCGCTTCGAGTACGAGACCAACATGCTCCTGCAGATGAAGAAGCAGCACATCGTTTTTGTCGAGCAGCC
>CAMJQX010000208.1 GCA_946408145.1 uncultured Clostridia bacterium | reverse complement strand
GACGCCAAGGGGCGCAAATGGGCCGAGTGCGACGTGAACAATCAGGGCAGAAAGTCCCGCGGGGCAGAGCGCCTGGTCTACTCCAACGACGGGCTGATCTACTACACGCCCGACCACTACGAGAGCTTCGTCCTGCTCTACGGAGAAGAGCCTTAACGATCAAAGCCGTCCCTGATCAGGGGCGGCTTTTTTGCGGAAATATGAGTATTTCCCAATAACAGGAAATTCGACACCTTTCGACAGGATCAGGAGACAAATCCGGTTTTTTCTTGTCGAATCCTGTTGCCAAGGGCGGAACGATGCTGTATTATGTCAACAAATGGTTCGCAAGATTCGACGCGGTTCTGTTGTTTCAATGGCCCGTATATGATAGATTGAGTGCGACATCACAGTGAAACTGCGATATTCGGTGCAATATTGCGCCGTGCACTCATACTGGGGAGGAAAACTTATGGAAACCAATATCCGCGTGTTGATCGTCGATTTCAATTCGGAATTCTGCCGCCTGCTGAGCGAGCAGATGGGCGAGGCGGGAGATCTGGAGGTCGTCGGTACGGCCTCGGACGGACAGGAGGCGCTGCGCCTGGCGGCGGAACTCCGGCCGGACGTGCTGCTGACGGAGCTGATGCTGCCGCGGGTGGACGGGCTCGAGCTGCTGCGCCGCCTGCCGGAGACCGGGGCCTCGCCCCGCGTCATCGTGCTGACGGGCTTTTACAACGCCAAGGTGGTGGCGGACTGCTCCGCCCTCGGCGCGGACTATTTCATGCCCAAGCCCTGCGACACGCAGACCCTGCTTGGCCGTATCCGTCAGGCTGCGGGGCGGGAGGAGCGCTCGGCCGTGCCTGCGGGCGTCGACTGCCGCGCGGTGCGCAGCAGCGCCCTGCAGGACGCGGACGCGGAGCTGGAGGCCATGGTGACCGAGATCATCCACGAGATCGGCGTGCCCGCGCACATCAAGGGCTACCAGTATCTGCGCGAGGCCATCATCCTCACCATCCGCGACATGGACATGATCAACGCCGTGACAAAGGTGCTCTATCCCGAGGTGGCCAAGCGCTTCGGCACCACGCCCTCCCGCGTCGAGCGCGCCATCCGCCACGCCATCGAGGTCGCCTGGGACCGCGGCGACATTGAGGTGCTGCAGAAGTACTTCGGCTACACCGTATCGAACATCAAGGGAAAACCTACCAACAGTGAGTTCATCGCCATGATCGCCGATTCCCTCACCCTGCAGCAGAAACAGGCGAGACGGTGAAAACACTGGATTTTCGGGTTCGTATTTTGCGTCGAAAACCGATAAAATGCCTGATTCTCTCCTGTTCTTGAAAAACGAGAGGCGTGCCTGCACGCCTCTCGCTTTTTATGCCTTTCACTTCCGGACGTCACCCGAGACGGCTTCCGCGCCGGTATGATAAACCTGAAAAACCTTTAACGGCAGACGCTATTGTGTTTGGAAAAGGAGGATGATAATATAGGATTGACCCCTCCGCATGCAGGGGTCGTTCAGGACGGAGAGAGGCTGACCATAGCATGGATCGAACGATGGAGCGGGGAGGCTGCACATGATCAGAGAATACAGACAAGACGACCTGGATCAAATGATCCGCATCTGGAATGAAGTCGTGGAGGAAGGGAACGCTTTCGCGGAGGAAGAGGGCTTTGACCCGGAGAGCGGCGCGGCCTTTTTCGCGTCCCAGAGCTATACCGGGGTCGCGGAGATCGACGGCAGGATCCTCGGCCTCTACATCCTGCACCCCAACCACTACGGACGCTGCGGCCACCTCTGCAACGCCAGCTACGCGGTGTCTTCGGAGGCGCGCGGCCGCCATATCGGCGAGCAGCTCGTGCTCGACTGCATGAAAAAAGGCAGAGAGCTGGGCTTTCGGGTGCTGCAGTTCAACGCCGTCGTGGAGAGCAACACCCACGCGAGGCATCTTTACGAGCGCCTGGGCTTCCGGCAACTCGGCACGATCCCGGGCGGCTTCCGCATGAAGGACGGGCACTATGAGAACATCTGCCCGTATTATCACGAGCTGTAGAGCCCGATCGGCGGAATGGGAACAAGGGACACGGCGCTTCGCCATCCGATGATCGTTGTTGCGGGAGTCAGCGGAGAAAAAGACCAAAAACCCTTTTACACGCGTTTTTGATATGATATAATATACTGACAAAGTGGGCAAGGACCACAAAACGGAGCAGCATACACGAAGGAAGGGAACGCCATGAAGATGAAAAGATCCATCAGCATCCTGCTGATCCTGACGCTGATGCTGAGTCTCTGCGGCTGCGGCATGAGCAAGGAAGCGAAGGCCGCGCAGGCGCTGATCGACGCCATCGGCGAGGTCTCGCTCGACAGCGAGAGCGCGATCATCGCCGCGGAAGAGGCGGTCGCCGCCCTGAGCGATAAAGACCGCGAGCGCCTGACCGGGCTTGAAACGCTGAAAAAGGCCAGAGAGACCTTTAGCGAGCTGGCGGACGCCGACGCGGTCTCCAAGGTCGAAGCGCTGATCGACAGCATCGGCACGGTCGATGCGGACAGCAGCGCGGCCATCGACGCCGCGAAGGAGGCTTATGAGGGGCTGGATGAGCGCCTCAAGGATAAGGTCGGCAACGCCGATCTGATCGGGCAGGCGGAAGCCGCCTACGAGCAGGTGCGCCTGAAGGCGGAGGCCGCGCCCGTCGAGGAGGCGATCGCGGCGATCGGCGAGGTCACGTCCGACAGCGCCGAGGCGATCGAGGCTGCAAAGGCCCTCTACGAGGCCGCTCCTGCGGAGGTGCAGGCCCTGATCGGCAATCTCGCCGTGCTCGAAGAGGCGGAAGCCGCTCTCGATGAGATCAAAGAGGCGGAGGCCGCTGCCGCCGAGGAAGAGCGTCAGGCTGCGGAGGCTGCCGCGGCCGAGGAGGAGCGCCTGAGCGCCGAGGCTGCCGCCGTCGAGGAGGCGATCGCGGCGATCGGCGAGGTCACGCTCGACAGCGGTGAGGCGATCGAGAACGCGAAGGCCCTGTATGAGGCCGCACCGCCCGAGGTACGGGAGAAAGTGGGCAATCTCGCGGCGCTCACCGAGGCCGAGACCGCCCTGGATGAGATCCGGGAGGCGGAGGAAGCCGCTGCCGCTGAGGAAGAGCGCCTGAGCGCCGAGGCTGCCGCCGTCGAGGAGGCGATCGCGGCGATCGGCGAGGTCACGCTCGACAGCGGTGAGGCGATCGAGAACGCGAAGGCCCTGTATGACGCGCTCTCCCCCGAGGCGCAGGCCAGGGTCGACAATGCCGCCGTGATCGGC
>CAMJQX010000207.1 GCA_946408145.1 uncultured Clostridia bacterium | reverse complement strand
GCAGGCAGATCCAGCGTGACGGACTTGGACGCGCATGGGGAGAGCGCGAGAGGGGATTGGTTATTCCCTCTCGCAGTTCAATCTATGCAAAAACAGGAACATTTTCGAATGTTTCTGTTTTTGCTTCTCACGGTGTCGACACATTGTCGACAGCGTGAAACCCCGTGTTCCTCGGAACACGGGGTTTTCATGCGGAGCCCTGCCGCCGTGTCAGGCGGTCAGGGCGTGCCATGCGTCGACGGCAACGTCGAACAGATCGTCCGCATATTGGACGTAGGCCTCCTGATAGGCGGCGATGTTGTAACGGTCGTCCAGCGCGGAATAGATGCGCGTGATGTCGGCCCCGGTCATCAGGCCCACGCCGACGCAGACAGCGCCGAGCAGCACAGCCGCCAGGACGACGATCAGGATCACTCTTCCGGCCTTTTTCATGCGGCCACCTCCTTATAGCACCAGCTTCTGCCGAGCTGGATCACGCCGGCGATCATCCCGGCGATCGCGCCCGCGATGAACCAGATGAAGATCCACAGGAACAGCAGCCCCAGCGCCAGCAGCACGACGGCCCCGCCGAAGAGCAGCAGGAAGTCAGCCAGCATCGTGAAGCCGCTGAAAGCGGCGACCAGCAGCGCGGCGCCCGCAGCGACGCAGGCGACGGCCAGCACGAGGAACAGCAGCGTCGGGATCAGCAGCAGCACCACGCCCGCGAGCGTGATGGGGACAGCCAGAAGGATGTAGAGGATCAGCAGGAATACACGCGGCTTGCGTACAGGAGCGGGCTCATCGGAGACCTCTTCGGCGGCGGCAGCGCGCGCAGCTTCATTCTCCGGCATGTCAGGCGCCGGCTCTGCGGCCAGCGTTTCGCCCTCGGGCCGGTAATCCTCCAGAAAACGGTCGACCTCATCGGTCTTGATGCCCGCGGCGGGGTCGGCGTCCTCAAAGACTTTTTCCACGGCCTGCTCTGTACTGCCGCTCTCTGTCTTCTCTTCTTCGCCGTCCTTCTCCGTATCCGCAGCTGTCTCTGCGGCGTCCTGCACGGGCTCCGCGGGTGGCGGAGCGGCAGGTGCCGCCTGGTCCGGCTGCGCGTGCTCGTCAAACAGACTGACCTGGTCTGCCAGCACCTGATCGGCTTCGACGGGTGGGGGGAAAAACTGACGATACAGCTCATCGATCGCCAGAACAAAATCCGGCGTGGCCTCGGCTTCGGCCCCGTCCTGCTCACGGGACTGGGATTCCACCTGCAGCTTGCGTGCGCGGGCGTTGTATGCGCGGGCGACTATCACAGCCTGACGCGTGGCGGAGCCGAGGAAGCGGGAAAGCTCCTCCTCATCTTCCGCATCGTCGAACATCTTGCTGTACATGGCAAGCGCCGTCTGACGATCCTCTTCGTACATGAAGGTCAGCAGCTTGTCGAGCTCCGCAAGAAATCTCTGCTTAGCGATATCATTCACCTCCGCTTGTTTTCCGCCGGGCAAAAGGGGGAGCGCGGCGCCCGGCCTTGTTATCCGTTGTCCGAAAAACGGCGCAGATATCCAAGCGCACATGATTGTGCGAAGTACATTATATTCATTCACACCGCTCAGGTCAAGACTTTTTCACAATTTTGTTACAATTTGTCATATTTTTTTACTGTTGACAAGCGCATGACCAGATAATACAATATACAGCGCTGAAAAATTCGGCGAAAGAGAGGGTATGATTATGGCAAAAGAGAAAAAAGTGGAGCAGATCACCGATATGGAGGTGGACTTTGCCCAGTGGTATACCGATATCTGCCGCAAGGCGGAGCTGGTCGAGTACGCTTCCGTGAAGGGCTTTACGATCCTGCGCCCTTACGGCTATGCCATTTGGGAAAATATGCAGCAGATCATGGACGCGGAGTTCAAGAAGACCGGGCATGAAAACGTCGCGATGCCGGTGCTGATCCCGGAGAGCCTGCTGAAGAAGGAGGGCGAGCTGGTCAACGGTTTCGCGCCCGAGGTCGCCTGGGTCACGATGGGCGGCAGCGAGCAGCTCGAGGAGCGCCTGGCCTTCCGCCCGACCTCCGAGACCATGTTCTGCGATCACTGGTCCCGCGTGCTGCACTCCTACCGCGAGCTGCCGATGCTCTACAACCAGTGGTGCTCCGTCATCCGCTGGGAGAAGACGACCCGCCCCTTCCTGCGCTCACGCGAGTTCTGGTGGCAGGAGGGCCACACGATCCACGAGACCGCCGAGGAGGCTAAGGCCGAGACCGAGCAGCAGCTCAACTGCTACGCCGACTTCTTTGAAAAGGTGCTGGCCATCCCCGTGGTGAAGGGCCGCAAGACCGACAAGGAGAAGTTCGCCGGCGCGGAGGCTACCTACACCGTCGAATGCATGATGAAGGATCACAAGGCGCTGCAGGGCGCGACCTCCCATTACTTCGGGGATAAGTTCTCCCGCGCCTACGACGTGACCTTCACCGGGCGCGACAACAAGCTGCAGTACCCCTTCCAGACCTCCTGGGGCTCCACGACCCGCATGATCGGCGCGGTCATCATGGCCCACGGCGACAACAACGGTCTGGTCCTGCCGCCCCCGATCGCCCCGATCCAGGTCATCATCCTGCCCGTCGCGATGCACAAGCCCGGCGTGCTCGAAGCGGCCAAGGCCCTGCGCGAGCGCCTGCAGAAGGCGGGCCTTCGCGTGAAGGTCGACGAATCCGACAACTCCATGGGCTGGAAGTGCGCCCAGTATGAGATGAAGGGCGTGCCCCTGCGCGTCGAGATCGGCCCGCGCGACATCGAGAACGACCAGTGCGTCCTGGTGCGCCGCAACGACGGCGAGAAGACCGTCATCCGCCTCGAGGAGCTGGAGCAGGCCGCGAAGGAGCAGCTCGCGCTGGTGCAGCAGGGCCTCTACGAGAAGGCCAGGCTCAACCTGGACGAGCACTGCTGGCCCGCCTTTTCCGTCGAGGAGGCGAAGAAGCTGCAGGAGGAAAAGGGCGGCTTCATCAAGACCATGTGGTGCGGCGACGTCGCCTGCGAGCAGAAGATGAAGGAGGAGGCCGGCATGTCCTCCCGCTGCATCCCCTTCGCGCAGGAGCATCTGGGCGACGTGTGCGCCTGCTGCGGCCGTCCCGCCGAGAAGATGATCTTCTGGGGCGTCGCATACTGAGTTTTCCGCTTTGGTTTTCAGTTATCAGCAAAAGCAGCCCCGCGGGCATTTGCCCGCGGGGCTGCTTTCAGGTTGTAGACAAACCCATCGCAGTTTGCTCGGACACGCATGGGGAGAGCGCGAGAGGGGATGGTAGTCCCCTTTCGCGT
>CAMJQX010000206.1 GCA_946408145.1 uncultured Clostridia bacterium | reverse complement strand
CCGACGATCCAGCCGCCCATGCAGAGGATGTTGGCGTTGTTGATGGCGCGGGCCATCTTGGCCGAGTACACGCCCTCGCAGGCGACGGCATAGACGCCCTTGAACTTGTTGGACACGACGCACATGCCGGCGCCGGTGCCGCAGATCAGGATCGCGCGGTCGTACTTGCCGGCCTGCACGAGCGGGGCGACCTCGGAGGCCACCTGGTAGTAGGGGTGGACGGCGTTGAGATCGGTGGTGCCGAGATCATCAAAGTCGGCGCCGATCTCGCTCAGATAAGCTTTGATGGCTTCCTTCGCGGAAAAGCCGGATTTATCGCTTCCGATGGCAATTTTCATGTTCTGTATCTCCTTCAATTGATTAAAAGATTTAACCAAAGAAAAGTTTACCGCCTGCACCGCGCTTTGTCAACACCCCGTTGGAAAAAAGCAGGCCGTTATCCTGTGTGTTCGGAACTTGTTCGAACGCAGGCCTTTTCACCGCACGGCGCTTGACAGGAGCGGCAAGTCGGTCTATGATTGTTCAGAGCGTTAACTAATTACAGCTTCCGGGAGGATCGATTCATGAGCTTTTGCCCTGTCTATGTTCCGGTGGGCGTCCCCACCTTTCATCTGGAGAGCGCGCAGGATCAGTTTGAGCGCAGCGTGAAGCTGCTCAAAGGTCTCGACGAAAACTTTGCGGTGCCCGACAAGATGCTGCTGAGTCTGGACGATCTGCGCGCCTATCTCGCGCCGCTGCAGCCGGATCTGATCGTTTTTCAGAACCTGACCTTTGCCAACGCCGCCTACATGTCCGAGGTGCTGCGCCGCTTTGACTGCCCGCTGCTCCTCTGGACGCTGCGCGAGCCCGTGATCGACGGAGGCCGCCTGCGTCTCAACTCCCTGACGGGGGCCTATTCCGCGGCCAACACCCTGCGCGCCTTTGACGGCAGGCCCTTCTCCTATGCCTTCGGCGCGCCCGAGGAGGACGAGGTCGTCCGCGCGGCGAAGGCTGCTGTGGAAGCCGCGCGGCTCAAGAAGGCGATGCGCTCCCTGCGCATGTCGGCCGTCGGCCACACGCCGCAGGGCTTCGGCTTCGGCCGCGCGCTGGACAGCGAATTGATGAGCGTCTTCGGCGTGGAGCTCGAGGCCATCGAGGCGCGCGAGCTCATTGACATGGCCAAAGGCTATACCGACGAGGAGTGCGCGGAATACCTGAAGGAAAGCGAGGCGGCGACCTGCGGGCTCGACAGGACGCCCGAGCACAACCGTCTGGATCACGCGAGACTTCTCAAGGCCTATTCCGAGTATGTCCGCAGCCACGGCATCGGCGCGCTGGCCTCCCGCTGCTGGCCGGATTTCTTCACGGCCTTCGGCACGCCGGTGTGCACGGTGCTGAGCATGCTCAACGACGAGGGCGTGGCCGCCGCCTGCGAGGCCGACATCTACGGGGCGCTGTCGATGTGGATCGGCATGCGGCTGACGGGCGAGCCGGTCTTCTTCGGCGATCCCGTCTCCCTCGACGAGGCCGAGAACACGATCACCTTCTGGCACTGCGGCGCAGCGGCCTGCTCGCTCGCGCGGAAGGACACGGGCGCCGTGGTCGGCGTGCACCCCAACCGTAAAATCGGCCCGGCGATGGACTTTGGCTGCGAGGCCTTCCCGGAGGCGACGGTCTTCCGCATCGGGCGCGAGCCGGACGGCAGCTTCCGCTTCTTCATCACCGAGGGCGAGGCGCTCGACAAGCCCAAGCAGTTCATTGGAACCTCCATCGTCGTCAAGACCGACTCTCCGAGCCGCGAGGTCGTGGAGCAGAGCGTGCTGGACGGCTTTGAGCCGCACTTTGTCGTGCTCAAGGGCCGCCATGCCGAAACCCTGAGCGCGCTCGCCGATATGTTCGGCTTCCCGGTTTACCGCTACTGATGAAGCAGACGCGCTTCCACGCCGCCCTCTCCGCGCTGATCGACATGATCTGGGCGGGCTTCCTGTGGCTGCTCTGCTCCCTCCCGGTGCTGACGATCGGCGCTTCGAGCACGGCGCTGTACTATGTGACCGTCAAATGCGTCCGGCATGAGAGAGGGAGCCTGACGAAAAGCTTCTTCCGCTGCTTCCGGGACAACTTCCGGCAGGCGACGCTTCTGTGGCTGCTGCTTGTGCTGTATGTCCTGATCGGGCTGGCGGATATCCGGATCCTCGGGAGCATGGGCCTGCAGCAGAGCAACCCGCTCTATTATGTGAGCAGGCTCCTGCTGCTGCCGGCGTTCCTGCTGTTCCCCTGGCTTTTCGCCTTTCTCTCCCGTTTTGACAACAGCCTCGTCGCGACTTTGAAATACGTGTCCTTCCTCGCCATGCGGCATCTCGGCGCGACGCTGCTGCTCGCGGCGGAGGCCGCCCTGTTCCTGCTGATCATCTGGCTGATCCCGCCGCTTCTGCCGCTGCTGCCGGGCGCCTTCTGCCTGCTGATGAGCCTGTCGATCGAGCCGGTATTCCGTACGCTCACCGCCGGCCGGGACGAGGGCGACGCCTGGTATAACGAAGACTGAACTCGGAGGTCATGATGTACGAATTGGAAATCCGCCCCGGCGGAGGCTTTGCGCTTCGGCTGGAGGGAAAGCTGATCCTCCTTCATACGCCGGAGCACCCCGCCGTTTTCCTGGGGCGGGGAAACGAATCGATCTCGATGTTCCGCGGCAATTTCGACATCCGCGACCGCCTGCAGGAACGCATCGCGCTGCAGCCGCTCGGCTGGGCCGACGGCGTGCTGCGCTTAGGCCACCCCGCCCTGGCCGGGGAGTACCGCCTGCGCTTCGCGGAACGTGACGCCCGCCTGGAGATCGACGGCGAATGCGGCGACACAAGCTGGAACCGCCTCTGGCTGCGCCTGTACGCCGAAGAAAAGGAGCACGTCGTCGGCGGAGGCGAGAGCGTGTACACGCTCTTCACGGCAGGCATCCTCGTGCCGCTGAGCGCGCTGATGGTCCCCTATTTCGTGATCATCAACAAGCTCGGGCTCTACAACACCTACGGCGGCATGATCCTGCTCTACAGCGCCATCGGCATCCCGATGTCCACCTTCCTGATCCGCGGCTTGATGGATTCGATCCCGATGGATCTGGAGGAGGCGGCCTACATCGACGGCTGCGGCTTCTACGGGCGTTTCTTCCACATCATCCTGCCCCTGAGCCGCACGGGCATCGTCACCGCCGCGACCTTCCAGTTCCTCACCTGCTGGAACGAGTTCATCTTCGCAAACCTCATCGTCTCGTCGGAGAAGCTGCGCACCATTCAGGTCGGCATCCGCTACTTCACCAACCAGTT
>CAMJQX010000205.1 GCA_946408145.1 uncultured Clostridia bacterium | reverse complement strand
GAGCTGGTGGACGAGGACGACCTGCCGGTGCTGTGCTTCGGCCTGCGCACGGACTTCCTGACCCATTTCTTCCCCGGCGCCCGGCGGCTCATGGAGTTGGCCGACTCCCTCACCGAGATCAAGACGGTCTGCTCCTGCGGCCGCAAGGCCACGGTCAACGCCCGCATCGACGCGGAGGGGAAGATCGTGACCGAGGGCAGCCAGGTCATGCTCGGCGGAAACGACAGCTATATGGCCATGTGCCACCAGTGCTGGATGCAGCGCATCCGCGAACAGAAGAAAAGTTGATAATCGAACACAGACAAAAGGAAAAGGACGCGGCCGGGGCCGCGTCCTTTTCCTGTATGTCGATCGCTGTTATTTCTTTTCGTCGGCCTTCTGCGCCTTCGCCTCCGCGCGGGCGGCCTTCTTTTCGGCCCGTTTGGCTTTGGCACGGGCGAGCGCCCTGCCGACCGGCCTGCGCAGCACCAGCACCAGCGCAGCCAGGATCACGAGCGCGGGCAGCGCGCCGACGAACCAGAGCAGCAGATCCTCGAAGAACTCGGCTACGCCCTTGAGCCCGTCCTTCAGGCTGCGCCACAGACGCTGGCCGTAGCTGATCTTCGTCACGGTCTCGGGCGTGTACTCCTGCACCTCGCGCAGCTCCAGATAGACGCTGCTGTAACTGACGCGGCGATCCCAGTTCTTGAGCGTGGACTGCAGGCTCTCGATGCGCCAGCGCAGCTCGGTGAGCCGATCCTCAAGGATCACGATGTCCTCCACGGTCTCGGCCTTCTCCATCATTTCCAGCAGGCGGGCCTCCTGGGTCTGGTAGGCCAGCAGATGGGCCTCGGTGTCGTAATACTGGGTGGTGACGTTCTCGGTGTAGGTGTGGGTGTAGGGGATGTTGCCGAGGGAGGAGAGGCTGTTCATCAGCTCCTGGAAGCGATCGCTCGGGATGCGCAGGGTGTAGTTCGCGCTGCGGGTGCTGTTGTAGCCGCGGGCCTTGCTGTAGTAGTTCGCGCCGTTGACGTTGCTCGACTCCACCCAGCCGCCGCAGGCGGCCAGCAGCTCGTCGATCTTCGCGAGGCTGGCGTCAAAATCCGTGGTCTCCACGGTCACATCCGAGGAGTAGATGATCTTTTCGGGATTCTCGGCGGGCGTCTCCCCCGCGGCTTCGGCCTCTTTGGCTTCGGCGTAAGCGCCGGTGTCGGCCATGGCGAAGCCGTTGACCGCGGCCTCCTCATAGGCCATCGCGGGCGCGGCGTCGGCGGCGTAGTAGCTGCCGGCGGCGGAAACGGGCTCGGGCCTCGGCATCCCGGCGTCGGCTCCGGACTTCGCGCTGCCGCAGGCGCAGAGCGAGAGCGTCAATACCGCGGCAAGCAGCAGGCATACGATCTTTTTCATGGTTTTGTCCTCCGGTTTGTATTCAAATCATTTCGTCTTTCCCGCGGGAAAGAAACTGTCCTCGATGAGCATGACGAAGCCCCGCGGAAAATGTTCCGCGGGGCCTGCGATTTTTTTCGTATTTTTTAGCCGACCAGCTTGATCCAGAACTTCTCCACGGGGCTGTAGGGGGCGGTCAGCTCGTCCATCCAGGCGCTCACGTCGCTGCTGCGCAGAGCATTCTCGGCGATGACATTGCTGTACAGGTCGCCCTCGCCCACGTAGTACATCACGTGATAGCCGGCGTAGGAGCCGCTCTCGCCGTAGACGATGCCGGTGTCGCCGGCCTTGTGGCTGTCAAAGCAGAAAGCGTCGAACTCGGAGACCATCTGGCCCTTGGCGATGTTCTCGTAGAGACCGCCGTTGGTGTTGGAGCCGGAGTCCTCGGAGTACTGCTCGGCCAGGGCGGCAAAGCTCTCCTCGGTCTTCTCGCCGGCCTCGTACTCGGCGAGGATCTCCTCGGCGCGGGCCTTGGCGGCGGCCTTGGCCTCGTCGGTGTAGTTGCCGTCGGCGTCGGCCTCGGCGCGGATCAGGATGTGGCGGACGCTGGCGGTCTTGTAGTGGTTGTCGTTGCGGGAGAGGAACACGAGCACGGAGCTGCCGCTGCCGTCGGCGTCGGCGATCACGGTGACGTCGCCGGCTTTGCGCTCACCCATGAGCCACTCGCTGTACTCGGCGGTCAGACCGCTGCCGGAAATGCCGCTGCGGAGGGTGGGCTTTTCCTCGCCGGTCTCGCCGGTCTGGGAATCCACCGCGGCCTCGAAGCGCTCGGTGATGTCCTCAATGTCGCCGCCGTCCTGATAGGCCATGGAGATGGCGTCGGCAGTGGCGGCGGCCTCAGCCTTCGCGGTGTCGTCGGGGGCGTCCGCGCCCTCGGCGGTGGCAGCCTTCACGTCATAGACCAGATAGTCGAACAGATCGCGGGAGCCGTTGAGATCCGCATAGTACTGTTCCAGCTCCTCATCGGTATAGGTGAAGCCCTCGCTCGCCTGGTCATAGGCCTTGCTGGCCAGTACCTGATCCATCTGACCCTGCTTGACGAGCTTGAGCGTCACGCCCTTGCCGTAGTTCATGGCAAAGAGCGCGTCGGCGCCGGCGTAGCCCTGCTGCTTGGCGTACTCGTCGACGCCCTCATAGCCGGACTCGATCTGGGCGATCTCGTCCTCGCTGAGCGTGATGCCGTTGGCCTTGGCATAGTCCAGCAGCGCGGTGATCTGAGCGATGTCGTTCTCGGCACCCTGCAGGAAGTAGTCGCGCCAGGTGCCGCCGTCCATCATGGAGCACTCCTGCTTGCGCAGGCCGGTGATGCCGTTGGAGGTGTCCAGCCCGAGCATGGAGGCGTAGCTGCCGTAGGAGTTGAGCATGTTGATGTACTGGTTGCCGTAGTAGTAGTTGACCTCGGCGGGGCTGAACTTCTCGCTGCCGACCGTCAGCGCGGTGGCGGTCTTATAGAGCAGGCCGGAGTTGAGGAAGAGGGTGGCGGCGATCAGCACGATCACCAGGATCATGCCGATGGTCCAGCGCAGCTTTTCCTTTGCCTTTTTCTTCGCTTCCTCCTGGGCGGCCAGGGTCTTCTTGTCGGTACCGGCAGCGCGGGCTGCCAGGCGGTTTTTCCTGTCGGTTGATGCGCTCATTTTTCTTCGTCCTTTTCCAGTTATTGTAATGGAGATATGGCAGAGCAGCGGGGCTGCTGAGCCGCAAAGCGGCCCGGCTCAACACCTTGCGGCGTTTCGCCGTCAAATGGTCACCATAAAGCCCGCCTATTATAACGCAAACGTTTTTCGCTTGCAAGACATAATATAAAAATGTGAGGAATATCCTTATATCATGCTGTCTGTGCGGAGGAGGGAAAACGATGGAATACGACATTGACGATCTGATCTTCGGCGGCTATGACCCCGGCCCCAGCGAACGATGAACAGC
>CAMJQX010000204.1 GCA_946408145.1 uncultured Clostridia bacterium | reverse complement strand
CGGCGGTCACGAGCATCACGACGCCCAGGATCGTGATCAGATGCAGCGGCGCGGAAGAGAAGGAGCCGATGTTGTTGATGGCGTATTTGATCAGCGAGCGGGTGGACCATTTGCTCTCGCCCGCGGTGCGCTCGCGCACGCGGTAGCTGACCTCGGTGCGCCGGAAGCCCACCCAGAAGGACAGCGCGCGGAAAAAGACGTTGCGCTCCGGCATGCTGTTGAGCGTGTCGACCACCTTGCGGTCGAGGAGCTTGAAGTCCGAGGAGGAGGACATATCCATCCCGGTCGCCTTGCTGATCAGGCGGTAGAAGCTCAGCGAGGCGAATTTGTGGAAGCCGCTCTCCTCGCCGCGATCCTCCTTGATGCCCTCGACGACCTCATAGCCCTCTTCCCAGAGCCGGTACATTTCCACGATCTTCTCCGGCGGATGCTGCAGGTCGCAGTCGATGACCACGCAGCAGTCCCCCCGCGCCTGCTCGAGACCCGCGAACATCGCGGATTCCTTGCCGAAGTTGCGGCTGAAGTGAACGCCGACCACACGCGGATCGCTCTGCGCGGCCTTTTGGATCTCCGCCCAGGTCCCGTCCCGGGAGCCGTCGTCCACAAACAGCAGCTCGTGCTCGATCCCGGCCTCGTCCAGGATCCCGGTCACGGTCCGCGCGGCCTCGGCGATCATTTGTTCCTCGTTGTAGGAGGGGAGAATGACAGATAACATAGTGCTTTCCTCTCTATTTTTGCAGCAGATAGGCGACGGACAGTTCATTTTCGTACAGAAGCTCCGAAGAGCGGTATTCCGTGCTCGCCAGCAGGGCGGAGAGCGTCTCTTCCGCGTCGAAGCCGCTGGACCAGAAGGGGCTCACGTCGATAAAGACCACACAGCTGTCGCCGCCGCGCGCGGCCAGATACGCGTCCAGCGCGGGGGACTCCGCGTCGCCGGTCAGAAAGACGTCGTCAAAGGCCAGCAGCTGCAGCAGATCCTGCGTCACCGGGGCGAAATAGTCGTCCGTCATATAGACGCAGGGGCCGGCGGCGTAGGGGGCCAGCGCCGCGTCATAGTCCCGGTACTGGGGATAGAGATAGTCCGGCGGGATGGTGCGCGCCTCCCAGAGGGCGAGCGCGAGCACCGCGAGCACCGCGGCGTTTTTCCACAGCTCCCCGTGCTGCAGCTCGCCCAGCGCCTCCTCCAGCAGGTGCAGCAGGAAGCTCACGATCAGCACGAGAATGGGGATCAGGTTGTAGAAATAGCGGTTTTCGATCACCGGGGAGATCACCGTGACGAGGGGCAGGGCGATCAGCGCGGGCAGCAGGATCAGCAGCGTCGGGGCGATCACGAGGCGCTTTTCCTTCCCCGCGCGGACGAGGCCGCGGCAGCAGAGCAGCAGCGCCGGCAGCAGGAGCAGCGCCGTATAGCGCGCGGCCTTCAGGTATTTCAGGCGCAGCGGGCGGATCAGCAGCTCGAAGCGCTCGGCATAGGCCGCGGTGTTGCGCAGGTTCTCCAGCGCGTTCCCGCCGGAGACCAGCTTTTCGGCGAAGAGCTGATCCAGACAGGCCGGGAAGCACAGCAGCAGCAGCCCGACGCCCGCGAAACCGCAGAGAGCAAAGAGCAGGAGGGACTTGAACTCCTTTCTGCACAGCGCCCACAGCACATAGCCCGCGCAGAGGAAGAAGGCGTAGAACACAAAGTAGTACTGCGTCATGAGCCCGAGGAAGATCGTGAGCCCGACGGCGGGATAGAGCCAGGGCCGCGGCTCTTTGGCGAGCTTTGCGACCAGCAGCGCCAGCAGCACGGTCAGCGCCGTCATCAGCACGTACATGCGGATCATCACCATCGTCGACAGGCCGATCGTGCTCAGCCCGTAGAGGGCGACGGTCGCGGCGGCGTTATAGCGGCTGCCGTAGAGCGTCCGAACCAGGCGGTAGAGCAGCAGGCAGGCGCAGAGGTAGATGAGCCCGTCCAGCACAAGGCCCGTCCACTTGCTGAACACATGGGGCGTCAGCGCGGAGGCCAGGTGGAAGAGCCAGTAGTAAAGCGGCGGGTGCACGTCCCGCACCTGATTGTAATACACCGAGCCGAGATCGACGCCCTCGTCGCCGACGGTCACATAGTCCAGCAGCTCCTGCCGCGTCAGCACCTGATCGCGCAGCGTGCCGCCGGCGACGTCGCTGAGATAGGGGGCGTAGTGGCTGTTGGAGAGGCCGTAGGTGTAGATCTCGTCGATGAACATGCCGCTCTTGCGGTACGAGAAGAGCAGGCAGACACCGACGACGGTCAGCAGCACCAGCAGCAGCGCGCCGTATCGTCTCAAGGCCATAAGCATCTTGTCCATAAGCGGATTCCTTTATCGGGAATTGGTATACATAACTACATCAATACAGTATAAACCCAAATGCGCCGTTGCGCAACTGTTTTATGCGCGCTGCGGCAGGAGAATGAAAAACGAAAACAGCGGACCGCATTTTGCGGTCCGCTGTTTTCGTACAGGGGAGAGCGCTTATTCCTCGGGCTTGTCCTCCGCGGCGGCGGTGCCGTCGTTCGCGGTGGCGTCGACGATCTCCTCGAAGTCGGCGATGTCCACACCCAGCTCCTCGGCGGCCTTGTCGGCTCTGGCGGTTTTGGCCGCCTCGATGGCCTCCTTGAGGGCCTTGACCTCTTCCTCCTTCTCGAGGATGCCCTGCGCCAGCGTATCCGCCTGCGCGAAGAGCGGCGCGAAGTAGCCCTCCGGGGCGTCCTTGGCCTGCTCGTAGTAGAGCTTGCCGATCTCGGCGTAGACGCGGTTGAGCTCCTCATGCGCGCCGTTGACCGCGAGCGTCAGCTTCGCGATGCGGGCGTAGGACTTGGTGCGGCTGGCGCCGTCCTCATAGACCTTTGCCACGCCGCTCTCCTCCGCCGCGCTCTTGACCTTGTCCACAAGACCCGTGACGGCGTCGCTCGCGGCGAATTCCTTGGCTTTTCCCACCAGCGTGCTGATGGTGTCGTTGATCATTTCCTTGTAGTCAGCCATTTTCTGTCTCCTCCTTATCTTTCTGGGCGATCTGATTGACATAGAGCTTTTCCGGGGGATGCGGCTTCCGGCTCTGCAGCAGCAGGAGCGTCCCCGCCGTGAGCGCCAGGATCAGGCTGAGCAGCTGCGACACCCGGATGCCGCTGCCGCCGATGTACAGGCTGTCGGTGCGCAGACCCTCGATCCAGGCCCGGCCGAGGCCGTACCAGAAGAAGTAGATCAGCGCGCACTGGCCGTCGTAGCGCCGTTTGCCCGCCCTGACAAAGCAGAGCAGGAACACGAAGCAGGCCAGGTTCCAGAGGCTTTCATAGAGAAAGGTGGGGTGGACGTAGATGGTCGTGCCGTCCGGCGCGGTCAGGCCCATGCGGC
>CAMJQX010000203.1 GCA_946408145.1 uncultured Clostridia bacterium | reverse complement strand
GCCGACATCAAGCGCATCATCGACGAGCTGGACACGCTGCTCACGCCCGGCGGCGTGCTGCTGTATCTCGACGAGATCCAGTACTTCAACAAAAAGCAGCAGCAGTCCCTGCTGGAATTCATCGAGGACGGACGCATCACGCTCATCGCCTCCACGACCGAGAACCCCTATTTCTACGTCTTCAACGCGATCCTCAGCCGCTCGACGGTCTTTGAGTTCAAGCCCGTCGCCCCGGCCGACGCCGAGCGTGCGATCCTGCGGGCCGTGGACATCATGAACGCGCGGCGGGAGACGCCGCTGCGCCTGGAGGAGGGCGTCACGGCGCGCATCGCCTCGGGCTGCGGCGGAGACGTGCGCAAGGGCATCAACGCGGTGGAGCTGCTCTTTTCCGCGGCCTCGGGCCGGGCGTGCATCACGCTCGCCGACGCGGAGGCCATCACCCAGCGCAGCGCCATGCGCTACGACCGGGAGGGGGACGACCACTACGACATCCTCTCGGGCCTGATGAAATCCCTGCGCGGCTCGGATCCGGACGCGGCGCTGCACTATCTGGCGCGCCTGCTGGAGGCCGGCGACCTGATCGGCGCCTGCCGCCGCATCCTCTGCTCCGCGAGCGAGGACGTCGGCCTCGCCTGGCCGCAGGCCATGCCCATCGTCAAGGCCTGCGTGGACGCGGCGCTGCAGCTGGGCATACCTGAGGCGCAGCTGCCGCTGGCGGAGGCCGTGGTGCTGCTCGCCACGGCGCCGAAGTCCAACAGCGCCTCCTCGGCCATCGGCGCGGCCTGGGCGGACGTGAAGGCCGGCAGGACCGGCTCCGTCCCGCGCGAGCTGCAGAACGTCCACGCCGACGGCGCGGGCTTCGAGCGGGAGCAGGGCTACAAATACCCGCACGACTACCCGGGCCACTGGGTCCGGCAGCAGTATCTGCCCGACGCGCTGCGCGGCGTGAAGTACTACGAGTACGGCGACAACAAGACCGAGCAGGCCGCGAAGGCGTACTGGGAGAAGATCAAGGGATAACAGTTTTTGGCGTTCGGTTTTCAGAAAAACGCGCAACGCACACGGGAGGCGCCTATGGATATCCGGATCGGGGACATTCTGACAATGAAAAAGGCCCACCCCTGCGGCAGCAGGGAGTGGGAGGTGCTGCGCGTCGGCGCGGACTTCCGCCTGCGCTGCCTCGGCTGCGCGCACGAGGTCATGGGCGCGCGCTCGAAGTTCGAAAAGAGCATCAAACAGGTAAAGCGAAAAGAAGAATAAATAACAGGAACAGCGCGGCAGCACGACGCGCTGTTCTTTTTGCGTTTTGATGAAACCGATCGCCAAAAAAAGCGTTATGATATGTAGGGGCGTCAATCTGCCGCCCGCAGGACGCGGGCCGCGAGAAGCAAAACCCATTTCTTTCCCGCAGGGGAAAGAAACGGTTTTTGATGCCAAAGAAAGGCTGTATGCGCTATGCAGAATTGGGGAGTCCAAGGGTGGATCGCAGGTCGCCGCTAAAGCAGTTACGCGCAGCTGTTGGCCACGCATTCCGCTGCCGCTGGACCGTACTTCTGACGAAAGGCGTACCGCGCTCACCCCCGCGGCTCGCCGGTCTTCCGATAGGCAGCGGCGCGAGCGAAGCGAAGCCTTTCCGCGGTCGGCGATGCGAAGAAACGTATCGGACTGCGGAGCGCTCTTTTCTTTCTTGCACCGGGCGCGGCACGTTCTTTCTTTTCGGGCAAGTTCCGAAAAGAAAGAATGGGGGGCGCATTGCGCAGGGAAAAGCAGGATAAGCTTTCGAAGGAACTGCTATGCCCGCCATTTCCAAAGATTTCTTAAGTTTACAATACGAGGGTTGACAATTGTAGTCTCCTGTGCTATGGTGCAATCAGGTTACATATGTAGTCTGACGTAAACGACCGATCACCGTTTACGAAAGGAGAAACGCGATGTCCGTTTTGGCAGAGAAAATATCCGACTCCGAGCTGGAGGTCATGAAGGTCCTGTGGGAGGCCGGGGACGCCCTGCCGATCACGGAGATCCGCACCGCCCTGTGCGGGCGCCGCGGCTGGGAGGCCACCACGGTCAAGACCCTGGTGGGGCGCCTCGTCGCCAAGGGCGCGCTGGCGCAGGAAAAACGCAACGTCTACTTTTACCGCCCCCTGATCGGCCGCGAGGAATACAGCGACTGGGCCGCGCAGGATCTGGTGGACCGGCTCTTCAAGGGCAGCGCCCGCAGCCTGGTGGCGGCGCTCGTCAAGTCCGAGGGCCTGAGCGCCGCGGACATCGAGGAGCTCCGGGACATGTTCAAGGTGGAGGGCTGAGCCATGGAGACGATGCTTCGCATCCTGCTGTCCCTCTCCGCGGGGGGAACGCTGCTCGCGGCGCTGCTGATGCTGCTGCAGCGCGTGCTGAAAAAGCGCATGCCCGCGGCCTTCGCCTACTACGCCTGGCTGCTGGTGCTGCTGCGCTTCGTGCTGCCGCTGCCGGGCCTGCTGCCCGCGGCGGAGCGCGCCCCGGCGCAGCCCGCGGCCCTGCCGGTGGTCGAAGCGGAGCCCCTCGGGCAGAGCGGCGCGCCATCCGCGCCGCGTTCCCGCAGCGCGGATGGCGGGCAGACGAAAGCCGCCGTTGCCGCGGCGCCGCTTCCCGACGCCGGGAGCGAGGCGAGGGAAGAAAAGTCCGCTTTTGACTTTGCGGCCCTCTGGCGCGCCGCGAAGAAGCTGTTCGGCGACTGGCGCTTCTGGGGCGCCGTCTATCTCGCGGGCGCCGGGATCAGTCTGCTGCGCTACGGCGTCGGCTTCCTGCGCTTCCGCCGCGCGCTGGGCAGAACCTTCCGCCGCGCGCAGGAGAGCGACCGCCTCGTGCTCGAATCGCTCAATCCCACGCCCTGGCCCGCGCTCTGCCGCAGCCGCGCCGTGCGCACGCCGATGCTGCTGGGCCTGCTGCGCCCGGTCATCGTCTTGCCCGACCGCGACTACGACGACGAGATGCTGCGGGGCATCCTGCGCCATGAGCTGACGCACTACCGTCGCGGCGACCTGGCCTACAAGTGGTTCGCGGTGCTCGTGTCCTCGCTCCACTGGTTCAATCCCTTCTTCTCCCTGTTTCGCAGGGAGATCGACCGGGCCTGCGAGCTCAGCTGCGACGAGCGGCTGCTGCGGCGCATGGGCCGGGAGGAAAAACAACATTACGGCGAACTGCTGCTGGCGCTCGCCGCCGACCGCCCGCTGCCCCGGAGCGTGGTCGCGATGAGCTTCGCCACCGAGAAGCGGAATCTGAAAGAGAGGTTATTGCAGATCATGAAATACAAGAACAAAGGCCGGGCGGGTCTCGCCCTGGCATTGATCGTTATCCTGCTGCTCTCCGGCTGCGGCATGGCCCTCGGCCCCA
>CAMJQX010000202.1 GCA_946408145.1 uncultured Clostridia bacterium | reverse complement strand
TTGCCCGTGGCCGTCGGCCCGCAGACAACAAGGATTTCAGGTTTCATAGCTTCCAAATCCGTATGAGAAATCTTGAGGTTTTGTTTACATGCCTGGTCGGTGCCGCTTGCCGGGATTGCTCCGAATCTCACGCGCCTCCGGCGGCCCTGTTTCTTTGTGCGCACAAAGAAACAGGGAAAAGAAAAGCGCACGGGGAAGCGTCCCCGTGACCCCTCGGTGCAGGCGGGGAGTCTATGGGTGAAACCATCGTCGCCGCTAAAGCAATTTCGCGTGGTCGGTGGCCCCGCTTTTCGCTGCCGCTATGCTGTACTTCTGACGGAGATGATACCACGCTCCATCCCGCGGCTCGCGGTCATGCGACCGGGCAGCGGCGCGAGCGAAGCGAAGCCTGTTCCGCGGACGGCGATGCGCAGGAACGTATTGGTCCTTGGGAGCGCCCTTTTCTTTCTTACACCGGGCGCGGCGCGTTCTTTCTTTTCGGCAAGACGAAAAGAAAGAATGGGGGGCGCATAACGCAGGTTTGTATTTGTGAGCACGAAAAATAGAGTTACACAATGCGCTTGAACATCTTGTCCAGCTCCCTGCGCGTCAGGACCGCGGAGACCGGGCGGCCGTGGGGGCAGTACTTGACGCGGCCGGAGAGCACCTCGCGCACGATGCGCTCGCGCTCCCTGTCGCTCGTGTCCCAGCCTGCCTTGATCGCGGCCTTGCAGGCCACGGTGTGCAGGATCTCGTCCCGGGCGCTCTGCGCGTCGGGGGCCCTGCCGCGGCGCAGCTTCTCGAGGATCTCCTCCACGGCGGGCACGGCGTCGGAGGCGAGGATGTCCGCCGGGACGGCGCGGATCACGTAATCCGTCTCGCCGAAGGGCTCGATCTCGAAGCCGAGCTCCGAGAGCAGCTCGCCGTTCTGCTCCAGCAGCTCCGCGTCCCCGACGTCAAGCTTCAGCGGCGCGGGGCTCAGAAGGGTCTGGGAGAGGATCTGCCGATCCGTCGCCTTGAGCCGGTCGAAGTTCATGCGCTCGTGCGCGGCGTGCTTGTCGATGAGCAGCAGCTCCTCGCCGACCTCGACCAGAATGTAGGTCTTCATGGTCTCGCCCAGGATCTTATAGTCCGGAAGAGCCGGCTTTTCCACATTCTGAACAGGTTTTTCCACAGGCTCGGCGGATTTTTCCGTCGAATCCGGTACTTTTTTCTCGAATTTCTCGATCTTCTGCACCGCCGACAGGTCCAGGCGGGTCTGCTCGGCGCCGCCGGAGCTGTGCAGGGAGGCGAAGGCCGAGGAGAAATCGGGCCGTATTTCGGCCGCGGGCGGCGTCTGCGGCCTTGCGGGGACGGGCTTCGCGGGGCGGCCCTTGTCCACGGCATAGCCGCTCCGGCGGAAGTCCTCCGCGCTCATGCTGCGGTAGAAGTCCGCCTTCGGCTCGATCGCTTTTTTCGTGGAGGGCGAGAGCTCCACCGCGGCGCTGCGCTTCTCCCCCTCGAGCGAGAGCAGGACCGCGTGATAGACCAGGTCGAAGACCTTTTTCTCGTAGGAGAACTTGACCTCCGTCTTCGCCGGGTGGACGTTCACGTCGACGCTCGCGCAGCTGAGGTCGAGGTACAACACGCAGGCGGGGTAGCGCCCGGTCAGCAGCGTGTTTTTGTAGGCCTGCTCCAGCGCCGCCTGCAGCAGCTGCGAGCGGATATACCGCCCGTTGCAGAAGAAATACTGGGCGCTGCGGTTCCCGCGGCCGGCGGCGGGGGAGGACACGAAGCCCGTGACCTTCAGCCCCTCGTCCTCGCTGACGCAGCGCAGCATCGAGGAGGCCGGCTCCCGCCCCAGCAGGGTGTAGACACAGGAGTCCTCCCGTCCGTCGCCGGGGGAGAAGAACTCCTCTTTCCCGTCGCGCAGCATACGCACGGAGATCTCCGGCCTGCCCAGGGCGCAGCGAAGCGCGGCCTGCACGCAGGCGGCGGCCTCGGCCCGGTCGGACTTGAGGAATTTCAGGCGCGCGGGCGTGTTGTAGAACAGGTCGCGCACGATCATGGTCGTGCCCTCGGGGCAGCCGACGGGACCCATGTCCTGGATGTCCCCGGCGGTGAGGGTCACGCGGGTGCCGCCCGCGCTGCCCTTCTCGCGGGTCAGCAGCTCGATGTGGGACACGGCGGAGATGGCGGCCAGCGCCTCACCGCGAAAGCCCATCGTGCTGATGGCCTCCAGCCCGCGCTCGTCGTGCAGCTTGGAGGTCGCGTGCCGCAGGAAGGCCACGCCCGCGTCCTCGGGGGCCATGCCGCAGCCGTCGTCGGTGACGCGGATGTATGGCGCGCCGCCGCCGCGGATCTCCACGGTCACATTCTGCGCCCCGGCGTCGAAGGCGTTTTCCATCAGCTCCTTGACGACGGAGGCCGGGCGCTCCACCACCTCGCCGGCGGCGATCATGTCCGCCACATGCGGGGAGAGGATATTGATAACTGGCATATAATCACTTCCTTATGAGCGCCTGGCACATAGCGCCTAGTGCCTAGCACATAGCGCCTAGCGCCTAGCGCCTAGTGCCTAGTGCCTAGTGCCGAGCACATAGCGCCTAGCGCCGAGTGCCTAGCGCCTAGCGCCCACGAGAAAACGTTGCTCCTAAAACCAAGGCGCTAAGACCTGGGCGCTGAAGGCTATGCGCTTATTATATCGGATTATTATTGAAAGTTCCATAGTCTTTGTGTTAAAATTATCTGGATATTCAACTTGACAAAAGGATCGTTTTTTATGCCTTACGAGAGAAAAGAGATCACGCCCGAACAGATTCGGGAACAGGAGGAGATCTGCCGCCGGATCTTCGACCGCGTCACCGCCGACGGACGGCGGCCCCTGGCCATGGTGGACACCTACGGCTGTCAGCAGAACGAGGCCGACAGCGAGAAGCTGCGCGGCTACCTCGCTGAGATGGGCTACGGCTTCACGCAGGACGAATTCCAGGCGGACGTGATCGTCATCAATACCTGCGCCGTGCGCGAGCACGCCGAGATGCGCGTGCTCGGCAACGTCGGCGCGCTCAACCATTCCAAAAAGGCCCGCCCGGGCCAGCTCATCGCCGTCTGCGGCTGCATGGTGCAGCAGGAGCACATGGCGCGCAAGATCAAGATGTCTTACCCGGTGGTGGACCTGGTCTTCGGCCCGCACGAGCTCTGGCGCTTTCCCGAGCTGCTGGAGCGCGTGATGAAGAGCGGCCGGCGCGTCTTCGCCGCCGACAAGGCGCTCGGCTCCGTGGCCGAGGGCATCCCCCAGCGGCGGGACGGCAGCGTGAAGGCCTGGCTCTCGATCATGTACGGCTGCAACAACTTCTGCACCTACTGCATCGTGCCCTACGTGCGCGGGCGGGAGCGCTCCCGCCGGCCTGAGGACGTGCTGCG
>CAMJQX010000201.1 GCA_946408145.1 uncultured Clostridia bacterium | reverse complement strand
AACCTGCTCATCAGCATCCTGACCGTGTTCTTCGTGGTGGCGGTGCTGATCTTCACCTTCCACTCGGTGGGCCTGCCGGTGCTGCTGATCGCGATCATCCAGGGCAGCATCTGGTGCAACTTCTCCACGCCCTACCTGAGCGGGCAAAACCTGTACTTTTTGACTTACCTGATCATCAGCGCCATCCAGATGGGCGCGAACATCGACTACGCCATCGTCATCTCCAGCCGCTATCTGACGCTCAAAAAGGAGCTTCCGCTGAAGGAGGCCATGATCGAGACGCTCAACCAGGCCTTCCCGACCATCATCACCTCCGGCTCGATGCTGGCCTCAGCGGGCATGGCGATCGGTTTTCTGACCTCGAACGAGACCATTTCGGCCATCGGCATCTACCTCGGCACCGGCACGCTGATCTCGATCGCGCTGGTCATGGGCGTCCTGCCGCAGATCCTGCTGCTGGGCGACACGCTCATCCAGCGCACCAGCTTCGAGCTGCAGCCCTCCTTCAAGCTCAGCAGCCGGGCGGGGATGATGCGCATCGATGGCCGCGTGCGCGGTACGATGAACGGCTACTTCGACGCCGAGGTGCACGGCGTGTTCCGCGGCAGCATGAGCGCCATCGTGGACATGAACAACATCACGGATCTGGAGCAGCCCAGACTGGACGATCCCCCCGCACAGGAACAGACTACAGAAGACGGAGTGATACACCTATGAGAATCAAGCGCATGCTTGCCATCCTGCTGGCCCTGACGCTGCTGGCGGCCATCGGGCTGCCGGCCGCGGCCGAGGGCACGATCGAGGCCGCCGGAGAGGCTGCCGCGGGCAGCACGCTGCATATCGCAAGCGTTGAAGACTTCCGCCGCCTGGCGGGATTCTGCGCCCTGGACAGCTATTCCGCCGGCATGACCGTCGTTCTGGATCAGGACCTGGAGCTCGGCGCGGACACGGTCGCCATCCCCATCTTCAACGGCGTCTTTGACGGCGGCGGTCACACGATCTCCGGCGTGACGCTGACGGGCGGCTCGAACCTCGGCCTGTTCCGCTATCTCCAGAGCGAGGGCGTGATCCGCGATCTGCATGTGAAGGGCACGGTCCTGCCGGATGAGGGCAGCGACAAGGTGGGCGGCATCGCCGGCACGAGCTACGGCCGGATCGAGAACTGCAGCTTTGAGGGCACCGTCAGCGGCCGCAACTATGTGGGCGGCCTCGTCGGCACGAGCAGCGGCGCGATCCTCAACTGCCGCGCCGACGCGGAGGTCAGCGGCAAGCGCTTCACCGGCGGCGTGGTCGGCTACAGCGAGGGTCTGGTCCGCGGCTGCGAGAATTACGGCCCCGTCAACACCAGCGTGACCGAGGAGATGCTGAGCCTGAACGATCTGGCGTCGGTCACCTCCAACAGCCTTGACCTGCTCACCGCGGAGGATGAGAACGTGGTCTCCGACAGCGGCGGCATCGCGGGCTTCTCCAGCGGCGTCGTGATGGAGTGCGTCAACCACGGGGCTGTCGGCTACCAGCATTTCGGCTACAACGTCGGCGGCATCGCCGGACGCCAGTCCGGCCATCTGACCGCCTGCGAAAACTACGGCGCCGTCCTCGGCCGCAAGGACGTGGCCGGCGTCGTCGGCCAGATGGAGCCGTATCTGAATCTGATCTCCGAGGAGAGCCTTGCCGACGAGATCATCACGCTCAATGAATACCTGAACGCGGCCTCCGGCGACCTGGCCGTCATGAGCGCGGAGATGAACTCCCTGCGCGAGGACGCGGAGGCGGACGGCAGCTCCATGCTCGAGGACGCCGACAACATCGCCGGCGCCGGCGGCGGGACGATCTCGCCGGCGGACGGGGGCGAGATCTCCGGCGGGGGAGGCGGCAGCATCTCCGGCGGCTCCATTTCCGGCGGCGGCAGCATCTCCGGCGGGGACGGCCAGAGCGAGAGCGGCAGCTCCGCGCGCGACGACTACAACACCTTCTCCGAGCGCGTGGGCGAGGCCTACGGCATCCTGAGCAATTCCTCCGGCGCCCTGTCCGTCGATCTGGGCAGCGCCAACGACCAGTTCTCCAAGGTGCTGCTGATGATGTCCGACGCCGTCAACGGCGCGGCCAACCACGAGGTCTTTGAGGATATCTCCGAGCAGCTCGGCCAGGAGGACACCGAGGGCCGGGTCTCCGGCAACCGCAACCTCGGCAGCGTCGAGGGCGACAGCAACGTCGGCGGCATCATCGGCGCCATGGGCATCGAGTATGAGTTCGACATCGAGGACAAGGTCGTCGAGACCCTGGGCGTCAACGGCATCGTCAACAAGACCTACGAGACCAAGTGCGTCAGCGCCGACAACGTCAACTACGGGAGCGTGACCGGCCGCAAGGACCGCATCGGCGGCGTGGTCGGCAGCTCGGAGACCGGCGTCGTGAGCTCCTGCGAGGGCTACGGCAGCGTCAAGAGCAGCGACGGCGGCTATGTCGGCGGCGTGGCGGGCTTTTCCGACACCGCCATCCGCGGCTGCTACGCGATGTGCAGCCTCGAGGGCGGCAAGTACGTCGGCGGCATCGCCGGCTACGGCAGCACCATTACCGACTGCGTGACGCTCGTGGAGCTGAGCGCCTCCAATGTCTGCACCGGCGCCATCGCCGGCTGGGCGGACATGGCCGGGGAGGAGGCCGTCGACCGGAACATCTACGTCCATGACACGCTGGGCGCGGTGGACGGCATCAGCTACGCCGCCAAGGCAGCCCCGGTCAGCTATGAGGAGCTGATCGCCCGCGAGGACGTGCCGGAGGAGTTCAAGTTCGTTACGGTCAGCTTCCTCGCCGACGGCGAACTGGTCGAGAACGTGCGCCTGCCCTACGGCGGCACGCTGGAAGCCTCCCAGGTGCCCGAGGTGCCCGTCAAGCCCGGCTACGCCGGCGATTGGGAGCCCTTCGAGAACACGGATCTGCGCTTCAACAGCACGGTCGAGGCCGTGTATATCCTCAACCAGAACACCCTGGCCGCGGAGACCACGCGCGAGGATTCGCCCATGTCCGTCGCGCTCATTGAGGGCGACTTCCAGGAGGAGATCCGCGTGAGCCTGACGCCGTACACGGACGGCATGCCGGAGGGCATGACCGTGCTGGAGGTCTGGGAGCTCAAGGTCGAGGGCTACACCAATCCCGACGGCGAGGGCTACACGGTGCGCTTCCTGACGCCCGCCGTCGAGCGCGGCACGCAGCTGGAGCTCTACCGTCTGGAGGACGGCGCCTGGACGCGTCTGGAGGCCGGACGCAGCGGCAGCTACGCGACCTTCCACGCCGAGACGGACGACGTGATCTTCGCCGTCACGACGCGCGAGGACGTCCGCAGCCAGATGATCCCCTGGATCGCGGCGGGCGCCGCGGCGCTGGT
>CAMJQX010000200.1 GCA_946408145.1 uncultured Clostridia bacterium | reverse complement strand
TGCTTCGGCGAATTCGGCCAGCAGGGCTACGGCTACAACGTCCCCGCGCTGCGCGCCGAGATCGCCTCCATTCTGGGCATGGATCGCGGCTTCAGCGCGATCATGATCGGCGTCGGCAACATCGGCCGCGCGCTGACCGAAAACTTCAACTTCTCCGAGTGGGGTTTTCATCTGATCGCCGCCTTTGACGTTCGCCCCGAGATCATCGGCACCATGTTCCATGACGTGCCCATCCTGTCCATGGATGAGCTGGCGCGCTTTCTCGCCGAGCATCAGGTGGACGTGGCCGTGCTCACCGTCCCGAAGGAGGCCGCCGTGCCCGTCACCGAAATGCTCGTTGCCAACGGCATCGACGCCATCTGGAACTTCACCAATGTGGAACTGACCGCTCCCGAGAGTTCCGTGCTCGTGGAGAATGTGCATTTTTCCGACAGCCTGCTGTCCCTGAGCTACTTTGTGGCCGAGCGGAGCAATGAGCGCACCGCCAAGGCCGCGAAGGCCGAGCGGGTGTAGCTCGTCAGCCTCAGCTTTTAGTCCTTAGCTCTCA
This sequence comes from uncultured Clostridia bacterium, assembly GCA_946408145.1. The sequence goes on along the minus strand of CAMJQX010000200.1, from coordinate 2,853 downwards.
GCCTTGGCGTTTTCTGTCCGAAGGCTGAGGACTAAGGACTAACTTCTTTTCAGAAGGAGAATCCCATGTCTGATACCATTGCCGCCATCGCCACCGGCGCGCAGGTGGCCGCCATCGGCATCGTCCGTCTCTCCGGGCCGGAGGCGATCACATTGGCCGACCGGCTGTTTTGTCCGCTTGCCGGCGGCCCCATGTCCGCGCGGGAGGATCGCAGGCTCGTCTACGGCGAGCTGCGCGGACGGGACGGGGCGCTGCTCGATCTCTGCCTGTGCACAGTCAGTCGCGGCCCCAACAGCTACACCGGCGAGGACACCGCGGAATTTCAGTGCCACGGCTCGCCCGTGGTGCTGCGCACGCTGCTGGAGGAGCTCTTTGCCCTCGGCGCGCGGCAGGCCGGGCCCGGGGAGTTCACCAGGCGCGCGTTTCTGAACGGCCGGATGGAGCTCTGCGCGGCCGAGGCCGTGGCCGACATCATTGACGCCGAGACCGCCGAGGCCGCCCGCAACGCGGCCGGGCAGCTCTCCGGCGCCATCGGGCAGCGCATCGGCGCGATCTACGCCTCGCTCGGCGACATCAGCTCCCACTACCACGCGGTGCTGGACTACCCGGACGAGGACATCGAGGACTTCACGCTCGCGCAGTATGCCGGGACGCTCGAGGCGGCCGCGGCCGATCTGCGCGCGCTGCTCGGCACCTTTGCGCGCGGCCGGCTGCTGCAGAGCGGCATCCCCACCGCCATCGTCGGCCGGCCGAACGCCGGCAAGAGCTCGCTGCTCAACGCCCTGCTCGGCTATGACCGCGCCATCGTCACCGCCGTCCCCGGCACCACGCGGGACACGATCGAGGAAAAGCTGCTGCTCGGCGGGCAGCTCCTTCGCCTGACGGACACCGCCGGCATCCGCGAGACCGACGACCCTGTGGAGGCCCTGGGCGTGAGCCGCAGCCGCGCCGCGCTGGAGAGCGCCGACCTGGTGCTCGCGCTCGTCGACGGCAGCGAGGAATTCACCGCCGAGGACGCGCAGATCCTGCGCGCGGCCGAGCGCGCGCCGCACGCGCTGGTGCTGCTCTCGAAGGACGATCTGGCGCGCCGGACCGAGACCCTGCCCACCTCCCTGCCGGTGATCCCGATCAGTGTGGTCAGCGGCGAGGGGCTGGCCGCGCTGGAGGAGGCCGTGAAGGCGCTCTATCCCCTGCCCGCCGTCCCCGCGGGCGAGATCCTCACCAACGCCCGTCAGGCCGAGGCAGTCGGACGCGCGCTGGAGTATCTCGAAGCCGCGCAGGCCGCCATGGAGGAGGGGTTGACGCCCGACATCGTGCTGACCGAGACCGAGGGTGCCATGAGCGCCCTGGGCGAGCTGAGCGGCCGCAGCGTGCGCGAGGATGTGACCGACCGCATCTTCCGGCGCTTCTGTGTGGGGAAATAAGGAGGAGTGACCATGTCAAGCCGCATCGTGGAAAGACTGATTGACGGCAACCGCCGTTTTCTCGGCACCGAACAGAATCCCGGCGACTTCTCCCCCGCCCTGCGCCGCGAGACCGCCGAAAACGGCCAGCAGCCGCACAGCATCGTGATCTGCTGCTCCGATTCCCGCGTCGTGCCGGAGAGCATCTTTTCCGCCGGGCTCGGCGAGCTGTTCGTGATCCGCGTCGCCGGCAACGTGCTCGACGCCCATCAGCTGGGCAGCATCGAATACGCCGCCGCCCATCTCGGCTGCCGGCTCATCCTTGTGCTGGGCCATACCGGCTGCGGCGCGGTCAGCGCGGCCCTCTCCGGCCACAGCGAGGGCTATATCCGCTATATCACCGACGAGATCCTGCTAGCCGTCGGCGGGGAGCGCGACCCGGACGCCGCCTGCCGTCTCAACGTGCTGCACGCGGTCGAGCGGATCCGCGGCGCCTTCCGCGAGCATCCGGAGATCCCCTCCGCGGAGCTTGAGGTCCGCGGCGCCGTGTACGATATCCGCAGCGGCGAGGTCGTCTGGCTCTGAGCGGCGCATCGCCTTTGTGCGCAGGCAGCCGCTTTTATCCTTGACAAGCCGCCCGGCCTGTGATAGTATGTCATAGCGGTTTGCAGAAGTACCCAAGAGGCCGAAGGGGCTCCCCTGCTAAGGGAGTAGGGTGTCTAAAAACGCCGCGAGGGTTCAAATCCCTCCTTCTGCGCCATAAAAGTACTCTGATTTTAATAGAATCAGGGTACTTTTCTTTTTGCCAAAAACTCCAGTATTTCTGGGCTTTTTCACGATTTAAGGCCGATCTCGGATGCTCCCGGGACCGGCCTTTTTTGTGTTTATGCGGTTTTTCGGCGCTACTGGCAAGAACTGGGTTCGTTGGATTATTCCTTGGGTTCGTTGGTTTTATGGGTAAGTTCGTTGGAATATTGAGAGGTTCGTTGGTTTGTAGGGCAAATCGTTGGAATATTGGGTAGTTCGTTGGATTATTGAACGAAATGATGCATGAACACCATGAGGGCGGCTGCCCGGGTTCGAGGATGATGCAGTTTGCACAGACTGAAGCGGATAATGCTCCCGTAAGCGCAGGAAAGCCTGTTTCCCGCCTGGCACAGTGGCCCTGCCAGATCAAACTTCTGCCGACTCAAGCTCCCTTCTTCGACGGTGCAAAGCTGCTGATCGCGGCAGACTGTACAGCATACGCCTATGCAAATATGCATGAGGACTTCATGAAGGGCAAAATCACCATCATTGGTTGCCCGAAGCTGGACGCGGTGGATTATTCTGAAAAGTTGACGGCAATCATCCGGGATAATGACATTAAGAGCGTGACCATAGTCCGGATGGAAGTTGCTGATCAATCGATCATTTGTCCAGGATCCTTCCGCTTCGATCCAGCCAGTTG